>PAKP01000016.1 GCA_002706985.1 Sneathiella sp.
GAGGTGGACGGCGGGCGCTGCGTCTAGACATAAACGGGGAATGAAGGAGACGATTGTGGCAGGGAGCAAGCCGGAGACAGGGAAAGTCCTGAACGTGCCGCCTTCGGGCGGCCGCCGCTACGATATGGGCGGCATGACGAGCTATTTCCTGGCCGATGAGGCGGAAACCGAAAGCCGCTATTCCATTTCCGAATGGTGGCTGGAACCGCAGGAAAACGGTCCCGGCCCGCATTCCCACGAAAATGAGGACGATATCTTCTTCGTCCTTGAAGGGACGGTTACCTTCATTCTCGATGGCGAGGAAATCGAGGCACCGAAGGGAAGCTTTCTCAGGGTTCCCGTCGGTGTCACCCATGATTTCGCAAACAGGACGGCGGCCCGCGCCGGGTTTCTGAATATCTTCATACCCGGCGGGTTCGAGCGGGACATGCCGGCCATTGTCCAGTGGTTCGCCGACAATCCGCCGTCAAAGGAGTAGGCAGACGATTGCTTGCCTATTGCGCGTCCGCCGCGACCTGCATCTTCACAATGATATCCGGCTGACCGGGTACCCGTCCGCTCTGCCCGACACCTTTCTTGATCAAATCGACATATTCCATTCCTTCGGTCACGCGTCCCCAGACCGTGTATCCGAGCTTGTCGAGATGCGGTGAATCCGCAAGAACAATAAAGAACTGGCTGTCGGCGCTATGGGGCGACTGGGCTCGTGCCATGGAAACAGTGCCGCGCACATGCGGTGTGTTGGAGAACTCGGCCCGGAGCTTGCGGCCGGAACCACCACCGCCGGTTCCGGTCGGATCGCCGGTTTGTGCCATGAAATCCTGAATGACTCGCCAGAAAGGAACGCCGTCATAGAACTCTTCGCGGGTCAGTTCCTTGATCCGGGCCACATGATTGGGCGCAAGGTCGGGCCGCATCTCGATCACCACCCGTCCATATTGCAAATCGAGATACAGTGTGTTTTCCAGATCCGCCGCGCGTGCGCTTTGCAGCGGCAGGCCGGTCATGCCGACCAGCGCCAGAACCAGGAACATCCGGGACAATAACTTCGAAACCATTCGCTTCCTCGTCTATTAACTTTAAATGCTTCTTTTTTCTGCCATTTAGCGGCGGTGACGTCCATATTTAAAACGTGAATGTGGCAAATAACCGCAAATTCCGCACCGGTTTAAAAAAAACGAAATGGATGCTTGACCATCCGTTGCGACGACCCTATGTTGCAGCCGCATTGCGACGCTACGGGGCATATTTGCACGGAACTGGGTTGCGATACATACCGCAAATAGTGGGCCCGTAGCTCAGTTGGTAGAGCAGCTGACTTTTAATCAGCGGGTCACAGGTTCGAATCCTGTCGGGCTCACCATTTTCTCTCCCCTGATTTAGTATCTGTCTGAAGGCGGCTCTGCGCCCGCCGGCTCCCTTGTGAATGATGGGGATGGATTTTTGCGCGCCAATGGCTATAGAGTGATCCTGTAGTCATTTTAGGCATAAGCGGCAAGGACAGGAAATCATGACGGAACCAGAGCTGATGGCGATCGTCGCCGCTCTTTTCTCGATGATGAACCCGATCGGCAACGTCGGCATTTTTGCAGGGCTGACCGCGGACTATTCGTCCAGGGAAACGCGCAAGGTTGCGATCCGGAGTGCCATTGCCTGCGTCATCATACTGCTGATTGTCGTCTGGACCGGCGGCCTTCTGCTTAAATTCTTCGGCATCAATGTGAACGAGTTGCGCGCCGCGGGCGGCATCATCGTTCTCATGATCGGGCTGCATATGCTGTTCAACAAGGCGGAACACAAGACAAGCCACGGGGAGACAGAGGATGCGAAGGAGCGCGCCTCCATCGCCATCGTGCCCATTGCGATCCCGATAGTCGCCGGGCCCGGCACCATGGCAACGGCCCTCGTTGGGGCGGAGCGGTATCCCGACATCATGGCTAAAGTGGAGATTTCCGTGGTGGTTGTTCTGCTTTCGGCGCTGGTCGGGCTGTTGTTCGCCTTCTCGAAGCCACTCTCGACGCGGCTCGGGGAAAGTGGCATGGCGGTGGTCACCCGGATCATGGGCATGGTACTGGTGGCGCTCTCCGTGGGGATGCTGACCTCCGGGATCAGCGCCCTGATCCCCGCCCTGTCGAAATAGCCGTTTGGTTCTAGCGGACCGGGGTTGCCGGAAAGGAAAGTTCCTCCCGCGCCCGCCATTTATCGGTTACGTAATTGACGATCAGGGTCTTCCGCGTGCCGTTGATCGGGCGCGGCTTGAACCCGTGCCAGCTGTGCGGGGACGGCACGAAGACGATGGCGCAGTTGCTTTTGAAGGGCACATTGCGAACGAAGGTCTGGTTGTCCTTATAGATGGAGGAGCCCCAGCCCCCCGCCTCTTCATCGCGTGAGAGATAAATCTGCATGGTGAATTTCTTCACCCCGATATCCGTATGCGGCTCCAGCCAGAAACTCTCCCGATCCTGCGTATATTCAATGCGGAGGAAAGTACCCGTGAGGTCGATGCCGAATTTCTTTTCGATATTGGCAACGGTCTCCGGTGCCTGGAACAGCTCGGCGACGCTTTTGACGACGGGCGTGCTCGCCTGCCGCTCGACATCGAAATAGTTGCGCTTGTCGTTATTGATCTCGCGCCGGCCGATCCGGTAGTCCATCTGGCCTGCTCCAATTTCAAGGGCGAGCAGGTCATCCACCACAGGGACCGGGAAAAGATCGCTCAGCTCCCACAGGTCATAGGGATCATCCGTATGTCCCGCCTGATCGAGGCTGGTCTTGAATGTGGTTTCCAGATCTTTCAGCGCCGTCACGATAATGTCCACCCGGGTTGTTTGAAGTGCAGGAATGACTATGCGCCAACTCCTAGCAGAAACCACCCCACCCCACAACTCTTTCCGCCACAGAGGATTATGCGGGCGATTTAATTGAAAGTTGGTTATAATAGTAGGGGTGGTAGGGTTATGCATCTGAGAAAGAGAATTTATGACGGATGACAAAAAGAAGATCTTTTCAAAAGAAGAAGCCCTCGCTCTTGCTCGTCAGGGTAAAGATGCATGGAACGAATGGGCTAAGGATAATTCTGGAATAGAAATTGATTTTTCAAATTGTTCTTTAGATGGCAGCATAATCAATTTTTCAAACTTCATTTTTCCGGGACCATGCAATTTTTATCGCAGTACATTTTTCGACATGGAATTTTGGAATGCGAAATTTTTGTCAAATGTAAAATTCGATCATTCTAGGTTTGAAGGACCTAGAGTTAATTTTTATCAGGCTAGTTTCTTGGGTGACGAAACTAGATTTAATTATGCTAAGTTTGTTGGAGGGAATTACAATTTTTTACTCACAAAATTTGACGGAAAATATATAGATTTCAGTGATGCGGAGTTCATAGGCCGCTCCGTTGGATTTACTGACACCAGTTTTATCGGAACTAGAATTCGATTTGAGAGGACAAAATTTACTAAATCAGATGCGCATTTTTTTGGAGCAAAATTTTGCGGGGATATTAGTTTCAATCTTGAAAAATTTGGAGGGGAAGTAGCAAATTTTGAAAATACGTGGTTTCTGAATGGTGCTGTTTCATTCAAAAAAGCCATGTTCTCTGGAAGTTTAATTTTCTCCAACGCTAAATTCGACAATGAAAGCAGTTTTGAGGGTGCAAGATTTGACGGACCTATTGACTTAGAAAACAGCAAGTTTACGAATGTGCCGGACTTTCGAAAATCTAAATTGGCGACTCATTTTTCGTTGCATGATATGACAGTGAACGAGGTTTTTAAGCCCGCCAGGAAGTTATTCAGATTAAGGTTCAAAGAGGCAAATGATGCGTCTGTTGCAGACAAGTTTCGTCGCTTAAAGGAGCTTGCCGTTCAGGCTCGGGATCATGAACGGGAGCAGGATTTCTTTGCGAAGGAACTGAAAGCCAAGCGGTTTTACGAGACAACCGGTCCCGCGCTTGGCTGGAGTTATCTTTATGAATGGACCAGCAATTTCGGGCTGAGCACCTCCCGCCCTATTTATTGGTTATTGGCGACTTGGTTCTGTTTCGGTGCCGTATATGGCGCAATGTCGACGATATTATCAACACATCCTTTTGAGGCGCTTGGTAAGGGCCTGATACTTTCCGGGGCGCTGCTCACCCCTTTTGTTGCCATATCCCGCACCGCCATCAGTGATATGCGGGAGAGTCTGTATGGAGATGGCATCAGTCTTTGGTGGCTGGATGTCGCGGCCATTTTTCAGGGGATACTTGGTCTGATTTTTATCTTCCTGATCGGCCTCGCGTTGCGTAATCGCTTCCGGATATGACGCGCGCTACTGCGGTTTGAAGTTGTTGGCGAGGGTTTCGGCGCGGGTTATGTCGGCCTTCGACATGCGGCTTCGATAGAGCTTTTCCCATTCCGCCGCCTCGATGATTTCTTCTCGCGCGGCCAGGATTGCCCATTTCAGGGCCTCGACATCATTCTGCGGGACGCCCTCTCCCTTGCCGTAGCGGGTCGCGAGTTTTTCCTGCGCCCTTCCATGCCCCTGAAGGGCCGATTTCTCGAACCACTCAACGGAGGCGACATTATCCGCCTCGGTCCCGTATCCGTCGCGATAGGCCTTGCCGAGGTTGTACTGTGCCGCGGGCAGGCCCGCCTCCGCCGCGAGCCGGATGTAGCCAAAGGCGCGCGCCGCATCCTCCTTCACGCCGATGCCGTAGCTGTACATCTTGCCAAGGGTATATTGGGACGGGGCAAAATTATTTTCTGCGGATTTTTCAAGAAGGCTGATCGCTGCCGCTTCTTCCTTGGCGGCCAGCAGGGTGAGCGCATGGTTATGGATGGCGGGCGGATAGTTCGCGGCGCGGGCCTTTTTGTTCCAGAAGTGCGCCGTCACACTGTCAGGTTCGACGCCGCGCCCCTGATCATACATGACGGAGAGATTGTACTGCGCCTTGGCATCGCCCTTGCGGGCCAGTTCCTCCCAGATTGCGACCGCCTCGGCGAAGCGTCCCTGCTCGAACAGATCCTCACCGGCGGCAAAGTCCCGCGTTTCCGCATTGAGCCTTTCTGCGCGGATCTTGAACAGGGTGAGCAGCCCTTCCATCCCGTCGCTGCTGAGGACCAGATTGAAGCTTTCACGGTGGCTGATGGCGACGCTTGTCCCGTTGATCAGGAGATCGATAATCAGCGGCCGTCCCAACACCTCCCGCAGCCGCCAGTCGAGGGTGATTGTCTCCCGCTTCGGACGGGTGAGCGTGGTCCGCACGAAGGAATCGCGCGCGCCCTTTTCGGCGACCGACTGGATGACGAATCTATCATCCGGATAGCCGCCAAGCTGACTGCCATAGGAAGAGAGAAAGAAATCACGGAAAAGATCGAGAAACTCCTGACGCTGATCATGCGGCAGCTTTTCCCAGCTTGGCCCGATCACCAGCTCCGCGATCAGGGTGAAATGGAAGTTCCGGCCGATGGTGGCGACAAGCAGCTTCTCCCGCTCCGCCAGCGGCTTGCTGCGCTGTGAGAGGATGCTTTTCGCCTTTTCGGAGATGGCGAGGATCGCGGCCTCGGCGCGGGCACCCCTGTTATCGGTCTGGGCGACAGTCTCACCAACGGTCAGGGCGGAAAGCGCAAGAGCGAGCGTCAGTCTGCGAAATGTCCCCACTTGCCTGTCCTTCAGCTGTCGTTGCGGTTAACCATCATGGTATATTATGGCTTTGCCGGAAAATTGCAAAAATCTTTATTGGGCGGGCGTGAGTTTAAGCGGCAGCGCGACCGGAGATCGAAGATTGACATTGTGGCCGAATTTTATGTCATCGGTTGCAAGCTCTATATCCGAAAAGGTTTCCAGCAACATCTCGAACGCGATCCGCCCTTCCAGCCGGGCAAGCTGGATCCCGGCGCAGATATGATGGCCGCTGCCGAAGCTCACATGATGGTTCGGATGGCGGTCTATATGCAGCTCGTCCGGTGCCTCATAGGTCTTCGGATCCCGCCCCGCCGCCCCGAGGACAAGCAACACCAGATCCCCCTCGCCTATGGTTGCTCCGCCGAGATCAACCTCTTCCGCCGCCATGCGGCCGATGAACTGAGGCGGGCTGTCGAAACGGAGCAGTTCCTCCACCGCCGTCCGGATCAACTCGGGATTTTCCCGGAGCCGCGCTAACTCTTCCGGATTGCGAAGCAGCGCCAGCGTGCCATTGGTGAGCAGGCAGGAAGTGGTTTCATTCCCGGCATTCAGCAGCAGCAATGTATTGGCCACCAGTTCGTCGAGGCAGAGCTTGTCGCCATCCTCCTCCGCATGGATCAGGGCGGAGAGCAGGTTGTCTTCCGGCTCCCGGTGGAGTTTCTCGACCTTTTCCTTAAGATAATCGGTGAATTCCTGAACCGCCACGGCACCCGCTTCAAGGTCCTCATCCGAGATATTGGCGTAGAAATTAAGCGCCACGATGGAAAAGGCGTCGCACCAGGCCTTGAACTGTTTGCGATCCTCCCCCGGGATGCCGACAATCTCGGAAATCACCAGAATGGGAAGCGGCACCGCATAGTCGGAGACGAGATCCATCTCACCCGAGCGAATGGCCGGGGCCAGAAGCTCTCTCGCCAGCCGCCGGATATTGTCATCGTAATTATCCACCGCCGCCCGCTTGAAGGCGTAATGCACGAGATTGCGCAGCCGCGTATGATCGGGCTCGTCCCGCTGCAGCATCAGCAGCGACAGTGTGTTGAACAGCGGTTTCAATTTTTCATCGGAAAATTTGCCGCGAAACTTAGTGACCCGGTCGGAGGACAGCCGCGCATCCTTGAAGGCCGCCACGATAAGATCATGCTCCAGCACGATCCAGGCCTTCATCTCCTCATCGAAGTAAATGCCGTGCTTCTCCCGCTGGGCGGCATAGTGAGGATAGGGATTGTCGATATGCTCAAGGCTGAAAATCATGGGCGGTCCCTCCCGAACCGGAATAATTTTCAAGGCAATGGTGCCCGCACCCGGACTTGAACCGGGAAGCCCTTACGGGCGGCAGATTTTAAGTCTACTGTGTTTACCAATTTCACCATGCGGGCGGCGCTTTGCAACCTAATCAAAGCGGTATTGCGAGACAAGAAGATATTGCCCGCTTGCTCATTTTTTTAAGGAAATACATTTTCTATTTCCGCGATACTCGTCCAGCACTTCACGAAACAGTGATCGAATATCGAAGACACGGATGATCCGAAATGACCCCTCGCCCGTAACTCTTTTCAAACGCGGATTACATCTGGGTTTTGACACCAACTAATTTACCCGAGGAGGGGATATGTCCAGAATACTGAAAATTGTCACCACGATCATGTTCGTCGGCGTTTTTGCGGCTGCCTGTGCGCAAGATAAAAAAATGGCTGAAAAGTCGATGCCGATGGAAAAAGATATTGTTGAAACGGCAATTGATGCAGGCCAGTTCAATACGCTTGTCGCCGCCGTGCAGGCTGCCGGTTTGGTTGAAACCCTGCAAAGCCCGGGACCGTTTACCGTTTTCGCTCCGACAGACGCGGCCTTTGCGAAACTTCCTGCCGGTACGGTTGAAAACCTACTGAAGCCGGAGAACAAGGATAAGCTTGTTGAAATTCTGACATACCATGTCGTGTCCGGCAAGGTTCCGGCCTCTGCCGTTGTCGGCAAGAAAGTCGACGCCGAGAGCGTTCAGGGCAGCAAGATCATGATTGACGGAATGAACGGCGTAATGTTGAACGGCTCTGCCAAGGTCATCTCGGCAGATGTCATGGCCAGCAATGGGGTTATCCATGTTATCGACACGGTGATCCTGCCGCCGAGCATGTAACGCGTAGTTTGGGCTTTTAATTTGGTTGAAAAGCCCCGCCTGCCGTGTGGCAATGTTTCGAATGACCCCCTTTTCGAAACATCCGCCGCACGGCATTTTTTTCAGGTGGTTTCGATCGCCACAGCGCCGAGTTCCGTCACAGCCTGCATCAGCTCGTCAAACGCTCTGTTTAAGGCGTCAGAGTCAGTTGAGCGGATCACCAGGTTGGTCCCAACCTCCCCTTGCCGGAAATAGGGATAGGAGCCCATGGACACATCGGGATAGCGGGACTGCAGCTCGCCCAGCGCGTCAGCGACCTTTCCTTCAGGCAAACCGGCGCCGATGGTCCGGCTCTGCATTTTTGCGCCGCCATGGAGCGTCGGGGCAATTTCCTCGAACATTGCCTGCATGATGGTCGGCACCCCGGCCATGACATAGACATTTTCAAGCCGGAAGCCCGGCGCCTTGCTGACCGGATTGTCGATCAGGCTGGCGCCGTCGGGAATGCGGGCCATCCGCTTGCGGGCGGTGTTGAACTCGATCCCGCTGGTCTCGTAATGGCGGGTGAGAATGGCCATTGCCTCGGGATGATAGTCAATGCCGACCCCGAAGGCCGCCGCCATGGAATCAGCGGTAATATCGTCATGGGTCGGGCCGATGCCGCCGGTGGTGAAGATATAGTCGAACTTCGCCCGGAGCGCATTGACCGCGGCAACGATCTCAGCCTCGATATCTGGGACCACCCTCACTTCGCGGAGCTGCACGCCGATCTCGCTCAGCCGTCCCGCCATCCAGGCCATGTTCTTGTCCTGCGTCCGCCCGGACAGGATTTCGTCGCCGATCAGAAGAATGGCGGCGGTCACGGTTTTCGATTGACTATTTGTCGGCTCGGACATGGGGTGCACCTGTTAATTCTGGACTCGGGCTTGCCGTCATCATAGCAAACGGATTACAAAGGGCATCTGCTATTTTCAATCCCCATCAATATTATTCGACGATCAAACATGAAATTTCCCTCCCCCCTCATCAGGGGCCGCCTGATGAAACGCTATAAACGCTTCCTCGCCGATGTCGAGCTGGAAAGCGGCGAGATCATTACCGCTCATGTCGCCAATCCCGGCTCGATGATGGGGCTGAAGGATGCCGGCATGACGGTGTGGCTCTCGCCCGCCAATAACCCCAAACGGAAACTACAGTATAGCTGGGAACTGGTGGCGGCGGACGACGCCCTTGTCGGGATCAATACCGCTCATCCCAACGGTATCGTCGCCGAGGCAATAGAGAACGGGGAGGTTGCGGCGCTTGCCGGCTACGATACTCTCACCCGGGAGGTGAAATACGGCGCGAATTCGCGTATCGATATGCTGCTGAGTGGAGGCGGGAAGCCGGACTGCTATGTCGAGGTCAAGAATGTCACCCTGATGCGCGGCGGCGCGATCGCGGAATTCCCTGATTCCGTGACTGCGCGGGGCACCAAGCATTTGCAGGAACTTCAGAACATGGTCGCGGAGGGCAATCGCGCCGTGATGTTCTATCTGGTACAGAGAACCGACTGCACGGCCTTTCGGCTGGCGGCGGATATCGACCCCGCCTATGCCACCGCCTTCCATCTCGCAGAGGACGCAGGCGTTGAAATTCTCTGTTATGACTGCCATATAACGACCAGCGAAATACGGCTGGGTTCACCCATTCCGATTAATCCCTAGCTTTTTTTTCGAAGGCAGATAGGGTATTATTCCAGAAAACTGAAGAGCGTTTTAATGAGATATGAGACAAGTATAGCTGCGCCGAACCGCAATACCGGCGTCATAAAACTTCATGGACCGGAAGGTTTCGAAGGCATGAGGGTGGCCGGGCGGCTGGCGGCGGAAACGCTGGATATGATCGCGGAACATGTGGTCCCGGGCGTTACGACGGACGAGCTGAACACGCTCTGTGCGGATTTCATCGCCGAGCGCGGCGGGATTTCGGCGCCGCTCAACTATCGCGGTTTTCCGAAATCCATCTGCACTTCCATCAATCATGTGGTCTGCCACGGCATTCCGGGTCCGAAGAAGCTGAAGGAAGGTGATATCGTCAATATCGACGTGACGCCGACGGTCAACGGCTGGCACGGGGATACCAGCCGCATGTTTGTGGCCGGCAAGCCGAGCGTGAAGGCCGCGCGCCTGATCGACATCACCTATGAATCGCTGATGCGCGGAATCGAGGTGGTGAAACCCGGCGCGACAACCGGCGATATCGGCTATGCCATCCAGAATTTCGCCGAAGGCAAGCGCTGTTCCGTTGTCCGCGATTTCTGCGGCCATGGCCTCGGGCAGGTGTTCCATGATGTGCCGAACATCGTTCATTACGGTACGCCCGGCGAAGGGGTCGAACTCAAGGCGGGCATGATCTTCACGATCGAACCGATGATCAATCTCGGTACCTGGCAGGTCAAGGTGCTTGAGGATGGCTGGACCGCGGTGACGAAGGACCGCTCTCTCTCTGCCCAGTTTGAGCATTCCCTCGGTGTAACCGACACGGGGTATGAGATCTTCACCCTGTCGCCCAAGGGGCGGGACAAGCCACCGTATGACGTCTGAGGCAAAAAAACCGACGAAGAATCCTGTGCTGCATGAACTGGAAGCACCGGATTTCGGTTTTGAAGACAGCCCTTCCAAAATGCCTGCGAAAGACGACCACCGCCTTGGCCACCGCGAAAGAATGCGCGAGCGGGTCCTGAGCGCCGGTGCACGCAGCCTTGCAGATTATCAGATACTCGAGATGCTTCTCTTTGCCGCCTCCCCGCGCGGCGACACAAAACCGCTCGCGAAGAACCTGCTTGCCACCTTTGGAAGCCTGGCCAGGGTTCTGAAGGCGGAGCCGGAAGCACTCCGTAAGGTGCCGAAGGTCGGAGAGGCAGTAATTGCTACGATAAAGGTGGCGGAAACCCTCGGCGAAAAGCTGCTCCGCTCGGAAATCGAGAAGAAGAATGTACTTGGCTCCTGGCAGGCCCTCCTTGAATATTGCCAGGGCACGATGAGCGACCGGGGGATCGAGCATTTTCGCATCCTGTTCCTGAACAACAAGAATCACCTCATATCTGATGAGGTGCAGCAGACCGGTACCGTCAACCACACGGCCGTCTATCCGCGCGAAGTGGTGAAGCGCGCGCTGGAGCTTGGCGCGACGGCGATTATTCTCGTGCATAACCACCCGTCTGGCGATGTAACGCCATCAAAAGCCGATATCGATATGACCAATGAAATCATGTCCGCAGCCAGTGCGCTTGGCATCAAGATTCATGATCATCTTATCGTTGGGAATGGAGACAGTGCCAGTTTCCGGTCTCTGGGGCTGATGTAAAGTCCCGGCGCCTGTCGGAAGTGGTTGAGCTTTTCCGTTATCTCTGCTAGTCACCCGTTCTTCCGATAACTGTTTCAGAAAGTAAGACCCGCCATGATTCCCCGCTATGCCCGAGAAGAAATGACCGCCATCTGGGAGCCGGAAAGCAAGTTCCGCATCTGGTTCGAGATCGAGGCCCATGCCTGTGATGCACAAGCCAAGCTCGGCGTCATTCCGGAAGCGGCGGCCAAGGCGGTCTGGGAACGCGGCCAGTTCGACATCGACCGGATTGACGAGATCGAGCGGGAAACCAAGCATGACGTGATCGCTTTCCTGACCAACCTTGCCGAATATGTCGGCGATGAGGCCCGCTTCGTGCATCAGGGCATGACGTCATCGGACGTGCTGGATACCTGCCTCTCCGTTCAACTCACCAAGGCCTGCGATATCCTGCTCGCCGATATGGACAAGCTGCTGGAAGTGCTCAAGGCCAAGGCCTATGCCCATAAGGATGATGTCTGCGTTGGCCGCTCCCACGGTATCCATGCGGAGCCGGTGACTTTCGGCCTCAAGATGGCGCAGGCCTATGCGGAGTTTGATCGTAACCGGGAACGGCTCCTGAATGCGCGCAAGGATATCGCGACCTGTGCGATTTCAGGCGCTGTCGGCACCTTCGCCAATATCGACCCCTTCGTTGAGGAACATGTGGCGAAATCCCTCGGCCTCACGCCGGAGCCTGCCTCGACACAGGTCATTCCCCGCGACCGCCATGCCATGTTTTTTGCGACCCTTGGCGTGATCGCGAGTTCCATCGAGCGGCTCGCCGTTGAAATCCGGCATTTGCAGCGCACGGAAGTTCTGGAAGCGGAGGAATATTTCTCGCCGGGTCAGAAAGGCTCCTCCGCCATGCCGCATAAGCGCAATCCGGTACTGACCGAGAATCTGACAGGCCTTGCAAGGCTTGTCCGCATGGCGACGATCCCGGCGATGGAGAATGTCGCCCTCTGGCATGAGCGGGACATCTCCCATTCCTCCGTCGAGCGCGGCATCGGCCCGGATGCGACCATTACCCTTGATTTTGCGCTCGCCCGCCTGACCTCGGTCATTGATAAGCTGGTGGTCTATCCTGAAAATATGATGGCCAACATGAACAAGCTCGGCGGCCTGATCCATTCGCAGCGCGTTCTGCTGGCGCTCACCCAGGCCGGTGTCAGCCGTGAAGATTCCTACCGCCTTGTACAGCGCAACGCGATGCGCGTCTGGCGGGAAGGTGCCGATTTCCTGGAGCTTCTGAAAGCTGATGAGGATGTGACAAAAGCCTTGTCAGACAAGGAGATCGAGAGCGTCTTTGATCTTGAATATCACACAAAGCATGTCGATACGATCTTCAATCGGGTCTTTGGCGAAGGGTAACCGCGTCTGGCTTCGGGTCAGGCGGATATAGCCTGAACCCGGTCGCTGGAGTCCCATTTTCCGGCGTTTTCAAGGATACGGTCGGCGTCCGTATATTGTTCCTTCAGGATTTTTTCATAGAGCGCCGCTTCTGCCGCGCGGTCGGGACTGCCGGGCTGGCCCGTCAGCTGATGAAGGGCGGCCTTGAGCGCATCGACCGTGCCGGAACCTTCATCGAACTGGGCCTTCTTGCGCCAGATTAGCTCGGCCGGCAACAGATCGGCGCAGGCTTTTCGCAAAATCCATTTTTCCGTCGTCTCCCCGGTGGCTTCGGCCCCGGCTGGATCGGTCCGGCGCAGTTTGACCGAGGCGGGCAGCGATTGCGCGAAGGCAATCAGTTCGCGGTCGAGAAACGGCGTCCGCGCCTCCAGGCTTTCCGCCATGCTCATCCGGTCGACCCGTTGCAGGTTGATGTTGTGCATGGTGCCGAGGGAGCGGGTCAGTTCGTCGGCGAGCGCCCGCGGGTCATCGACATAGGCATGATGATAGCTGTATCCGGCGAAGAGTTCATCCGCCCCCTCCCCGGTCAGCACCGCCTTGACATGGGCGCGGGCAAGCCGGGCCGCGAAAAGAGTCGGGATGGCGCTCCGGACGAGATCGATGTCGGCGCTTTCAAGGTGATAGATCACATGCGCCATGTTGCGGATCAGGTCATCGGCGGTAAAGGCATGCTCATAATGGTCCGAGCCGATATGCGTCGCAACTTTGCGCGCGGCGGCAAGGTCCGGGGAGCCTTCGGTGCCGACGGAAAAGGTCTTAATCGGCCCTTTTCCCTGTGCTTGCGCCTGTTTTTGGGCAATCGCGGCGATGATTGAGCTGTCGAGCCCGCCGGAGAGAAAGCAGCCGACCTCGACATCGGCGACCATCCATTTGGCAACCGCCCCTTCAAGAACAAAACGAAGCTCCGTTGCCATGCGGTCCGTGTCCGCGCCGGCCTCGGCTTCCGGCGCGCCCTGCGGCATACGGTACCATTGCCGCCAGCCCTTTTCGCTGTCATAGAGGGTTCCCGGGGGAATGGCCTCGATCTTCTCTACGGGAACACCATCGAAGGCCTTCGATTCGGAGGAGAAGACATACCCCTCCCCGAGCCTGGCGACATAAAGCGGCTTTATGCCGAGCGGATCGCGGGCGGCAATAATCCGGTCTTTCGTTGCCAGCACAAAGGCGAACATACCGTCGAGTTTGTCGATCCAGCGGTTGTTGCCGGTTCTGAACAGATGCAGCACGGTCTCGCTGTCCGAGGCGGTTTTGAAAAGCTCTGGTCCCAGAATGGCCCGAAGATCGTGATGATTGTAGATTTCGCCGTTGACGATGAGCAGATCATCGCTCTGGTGGATCGGCTGAGCTCCGTTTTCGGTTCCGATGATGGATAGGCGGCAATGGGCCATGATGACGGGCGCGTCAGGAAGACGGAGGATGTTCACGGCGTCCGGCCCCCGATGGGCCATCTTGGTGATCATCCGTTCCGCCAGTGTTTCGTCTCCGGCATTCCAGAGACATACAAAGCCACACATGGGATCTCTTTTCGTCCTGTGCCTCAAAGGCCCGCATTTTCTATGTCTAAGCGCGGCCTGCGATCATGTCACGCCCGGCAAGAAATGACGACACTCTTCCGGGCGGTTTGGTCAGTTTCCTGCGGCGATCTGTTCGCGCGCGGAGGCCAGCAGTTCTTCCATCTGGCGGCGGACGCGGTGGTCGGACATTTCGACATTTGCGGCGTCGAGATCGCCGCGCACTTTGCGAAAGACGTCTTCATCGCCCTTCTCTTCCATGTCCGAAATGATGACTTCCTTTGCATAGGCCTCTGCATCTGCACCGGTCTTGCCGAGGAGCTCTGCGACCCAGAGGCCCAGCAGCTTGTTCCGTCGCACCATGACCTTGAATTCCATTTCCTGATCATGGGCAAATTTGCCTTCCTGACCTTTTTTTCGATCGTCGAATCCTGCCATTTTCGTTTCCCGTCCCTAAACCTTGTTTCAAAACACTAAATTACACTATGGTATGGCGTTATACCCAAGATGGTGTGCGTCGCCTAGCCCTGCAAGCGAATTTCTATGGATTTTACAACTTTTCCCTGTCAGGAATTGTTGTGTTTACGGGAATTCTGGATTATGTTCCGCTTGCTTTTGGCGGCGACGCTTTGGCGACGGAACCTGGCGGCTCTCACGAATTCCTGAAGGGAGCGGCCTTTACGATTTTTTCCATGGCGCATGACCGCCTTTTCGATAAGTTGGAGTTGATCCATGACCCGACGTAGACGTGTCTACGAAGGCAAGGCAAAAGTTCTCTTTGAAGGCCCGGAACCGGGCACACTCGTGCAGTATTTCAAGGATGATGCCACCGCATTCAATGGTGAGAAGAAAGCAACGGTGACGGGCAAGGGTGTCCTGAACAACCGCATTTCCGAGCATCTGATGACCAAGCTGGCCGAAATCGGCATCCAGAACCATTTTATCCGCCGCCTGAACATGCGCGAACAGCTGATCAAGGAGGTGGAGATTATTCCGGTCGAGGTGATCATCCGCAATATTGCCGCGGGATCGATCTGCAAACGTCTCGGGATTGCGGAGGGCACGCCCCTGCCCCGTCCGATCATTGAATATTGCTTCAAGTCCGACGAGCTTAACGATCCGCTCGTTTCTGAAGAGCATATCACCGCTTTTGGCTGGGCCAACCCGCTGGAGCTCGACGACATCATGAGCCAGTCGCTGCGGGTGAATGACTTCCTGCTCGGCCTGTTCGCCGGGATCGGCATCCGGCTGGTGGATTTCAAGCTGGAATTCGGCCGCTTCTATGAGGGGGATGAGATGCAGATCATCCTCGCCGATGAAATCAGCCCCGATAACTGCCGCCTGTGGGATGCCGCGACGAACAAGAAGCTGGACAAGGACCGCTTCCGCCGCGATCTCGGCGGTGTCGAGGACGCCTATCAGGAAGTCGCGCGGCGATTGGGAATTATTCCCGAGGGTGGCCCCGGCGACCTGCAAGGGACAACTGCAATCCAGTAAAGGCGCGATAAAAGCGCCTTTTTTAATCAGATGAGGGTTAAATGAAAGCACGTGTCTATGTTTCCTTGAAGAACGGTGTTCTGGATCCGCAGGGAAAGGCGATTTCCCATTCCCTGCAGGGGCTCGGATTTGACAAGGTTCTCGATGTCCGCCAGGGCAAGACGATCGATCTCGACCTCGCCGATATGGACCGCGAGAGCGCCGAGGCGGAAGTCGAGAAGATGTGCCAGCAGCTTCTCGCCAATACGGTGATTGAAAATTATTCCATCGAATTGCTTGATTGACCGAACAGGGAGTTTTTGACGATGAAGGCCGCCGTTATCGTATTTCCCGGATCAAACTGTGACCGCGACCTGAAAGTCGCCCTCGCCCAGTCCATGGGACGGGAGCCGGAGATGGTCTGGCACGGGAACAGCGAACTGCCTGATACCGACCTGATTGCTATTCCGGGCGGATTTTCCTATGGGGACTATCTCCGCTCGGGTGCCATGGCCGCCAATTCTCCGATCATGCGCGAAGTCGTGAAACGCGCCGAGGGCGGCACTCCCGTTCTCGCCATCTGCAACGGATTTCAGGTGGCGACGGAAACCGGCATGCTGCCGGGCGCGCTCTTGCGCAATGCGGGACAGAAATTCGTCTGCCGCGATGTCGATCTGCAAATTGCCGCCCAGAACGAGCGTTTCGTCGGCGGGTTCGAGCAGGGCGAAGTTGTCCGCTTCCCTGTCGCCCATCACGACGGCAATTTCTATGCGGATGAGGACAAGCTGAACGAACTGGAATCCGAAGGCCAGATCGCCTTCCGCTATGTCACGCCCGAGGGGGAACAGACGGCGGAGGCCAATCCCAACGGTTCGCTCAACAATATCGCCGGGATCTATAACAAGGCGGGCAATGTGCTCGGCCTGATGCCGCATCCGGAGCGGCTGATCTCCAAGGAGCTGGGCGGCACCGACGGCAAGCGGTTTTTTGATCATCTCGTAAATTCCATCGGTTAAAAGAAGACATGACTGAAATTACCAAAGACATTGTTGCGGAACATGGCCTGACCGAGGGCGAGTATGACGAGGTCCTGAAAATTCTGGGCCGGACGCCGAACCTCACGGAACTCGGTATTTTCTCGGTGATGTGGAGCGAGCATTGCTCCTATAAATCCTCCAAGAAATGGCTGAAGACACTGCCGACCGAGGCTCCCTGGGTGATCTGCGGGCCCGGCGAGAATGCGGGTGTGATCGATATCGGCGACGGCCAGGCCGCCATCTTCAAGATGGAAAGCCATAACCATCCGTCCTTTATCGAGCCCTATCAGGGCGCTGCGACGGGTGTTGGCGGCATCATGCGCGATGTCTTCACCATGGGCGCGCGCCCCATCGCCAACATGAATGCGCTGCGCTTCGGCCGTCCCGATCATCCGAAGACCGGGCATCTGGTCTCAGGTGTCGTCGCCGGGATCGCCGGCTATGGCAACTGCATGGGCGTGCCGACCGTCGGCGGAGAGACGAATTTCCATCCCTCCTACGACGGAAATATCCTCGTCAATGCGATGACAGTGGGCCTTGCCGAGACGGATAACATCTTCTATTCCGCCGCCGCCGGTGTCGGCAATCCGGTGGTCTATGTCGGATCGAAGACCGGGCGGGACGGCATTCATGGCGCGACCATGGCCTCCGCCGAGTTTGATGACGACAGCGAGGAAAAACGCCCGACCGTTCAGGTCGGCGATCCGTTCACGGAAAAGCTCCTGCTCGAAGCCTGTCTCGAGTTGATGGCGACGGATGCGATTGTCGCCATTCAGGACATGGGCGCGGCGGGCCTCACCTCTTCGTCGTTTGAAATGGCGGACAAGGGCGGCGTCGGGATCGAGCTCAACCTCGATCTGGTGCCGATGCGCGAGGAAGGCATGACGCCCTATGAGATCATGCTCTCGGAAAGTCAGGAGCGGATGCTGATGGTCCTGAAACCGGACCGCGAGGAAGAGGCCCGCCGGATTTTCGAGAAATGGGAGCTGGATTTCTCCGTTATCGGCAAGGTGACCGATACGGGCCGCATGATTCTCACCATGAACGGCGAAGTGGCCGCCGATCTTCCCGTCGCCCCGCTTGCCGATGCCGCGCCGGAATATGACCGGCCCTGGACGAAAACGGAACCCCCGGCCGTGATCCGGGGAGAGGATGTCACTGCCCCCAATGATCTCGGCGAGGTTCTGCTCAAGCTCATGGGCTCCTCCGAGATTGCCAGCCGCCGCTGGATCTGGGAACAGTATGACCATATGGTCATGGGTGACACGATCCAGCGGCCGGGCGGCGATGCCGCAGTGGTCAGGGTCCATGGCACTAAGAAGGCCCTCGCGATTACAACGGATTGCACGCCGCGCTACTGCTACGCCGATCCCGAGACGGGCGGCGCACAGGCCGTCGCTGAGGCCTGGCGCAATATCACCGCGACCGGCGGCCAGCCGCTCGCCATCACCGACTGCATGAATTTCGGTAACCCGCAGCGCCCGGAGATCATGGGGCAGTTCGTCGGCTGTATCGACGGCATGCGCGCGGCCTGTACGGCCCTTGATTTTCCGGTGATTTCCGGCAATGTCTCGCTCTATAACGAAACCAACGGCACCGGCATCTATCCGACCCCGGCCATCGGCGGCGTCGGGCTGCTGGCGGACTATGCGAAGATGACCACTCTCGCCTTCAAGGAAGCGGAGGATGTGGTGGTTCTCATCGGCGAGTTGACCGGGGAGATGGGACAATCACTGTATCTCTCCGAGATCGAGGGGCGCGAGGAAGGCGCTCCGCCCGCTGTTGACCTTGAAAAAGAGCGTAAACATGGCGATTATGTCCGGGAAATGATCGAAAAGGGACTTGTGACCGCGGCCCATGACATTTCCGATGGCGGTCTGGGTGTTGCCCTTGCCGAAATGGCGATTGCGGGCAATATCGGCGCCGAGATAACGCTGGAGACGTCGCTGCCGCTCCATGCGGCGCTGTTTGCGGAAGATCAGGCCTGTTATGTCCTGACCGTGAAGCCCGATGATGTCGAGATGCTGCGCGGCTTTGCGCTTGCGGAAGATATTCCCCTACACATTATTGGAACGATCGGTCATACTGATTTGAAAATAGACGGTGCGCTTACCATATCCGTGAGTAGGCTGAAGGAAGTTCATGCGAAGTGGCTGCCCGCCCTTATGTCCCGTCCAGGCAGCGAATAGGAGTTTTTTCCATGGCGATGGATGCGAGTGAAATTGAACGGCTGATAAAGGAAGGCATTCCCGATGCGAAGGTGGAAATCACCGATCTGCGCGGGGATGGCGACCATTATGCGGCCATGGTCGTTTCCGCGAGCTTTGCCGGCCTGCCCCGGGTCCGCCAGCACCAGATGGTTTATGAGGCGCTTCAGGGCAACATGGGCGAGGCGCTGCATGCGCTTGCCCTGCAAACCTCCGTGCCCGAGAGCCAGTAAACAGACTTATTAGTTAGGAAGGATCGAAACATGCTTGATCAAGTGACGAAAGACCGAATCTCCCAGGAAGTTTCCGGCAATGATGTCGTGCTTTTCATGAAAGGCTCGGCTGTCTTCCCGCAATGCGGCTTCTCCGCGACGGCTGTGCAGATTCTCTCTCACCTCGATATCAAGTTCAAGGGCGTCGACGTCCTGAGCGATCCCGCCATTCGCGAGGGCATCAAGGAATACAGCCAGTGGCCGACAATTCCGCAGCTCTACGTCAAGGGCGAGTTTGTCGGCGGCTGCGATATCATGCGTGAAATGTTCGAAACCGGTGAACTCCAGGATATTTTCGAAGCAAAACAGGTCGCCCGCGCTTCCGCGTAAATGCCGTTGCCGGTAAGATCAGCGGCGGGCCTGTGGTGACATGATGGAACGGGTGATCCTGAAGACGGTCGGCCTGCTGCCTGAATCCTTTTTCAGTCTCTGCTACGGCTTCAAGCCGGTGATCATCGACGGCCAGCGTCTCGACAGCAAGGCCCGTCTCCTCTGCGATATTGACCGCAAGAATGCGACGCCGGTCCGCGATACGCCCCTGGAGATGACCCGCGCCAATCTGGAGCGGCTCTCCGGCGCCCTGTCCGGGCCAAGGCCGAAGCTGAGCCGCATCACCAACATTGATATCCCGATGGAAAACGGCCCGGTTCCTGCCCGCCTCTATAAGCCGGTGGACGAACCCTCCCTGCCCGTTCTGGTGTTCTATCATGGCGGCGGTTATATCCGTGGCTCTCTCGATAGTCATGACGGCCTCTGTGCGCGGCTTGCGAAATATGGCGGTTTTGCCGTTCTGTCCGTTGGCTACAGGCTCGCCCCCGAAGCCCGCTTTCCGGCGGCGGTGGAGGATACAGTGGAGGCGTTTCGCTGGACGGTGCGCGAGGGCGCGGAACTGGGCCTTGATCCGGCCCGGGTTGCCGTTGGCGGTGACAGTTCCGGCGGGTGCCTTGCGGCGGTGGTGGCGCAGCAGATGAGCGCGGAGGGCGAGACAGCCCCGGTCTTTCAGATGCTGCTCTATCCGACGCTCGATGCCCATCTCTCCGCCGCAAGCTACAAGCTGTTCGAGGATGGTTTTTTCCTGACCTATGAGCGTATCCGCGATTATCGGGACATGTATCTGAACAACGCGGCGGAACGGGACGATGTCCGTGCCTCCCCCATTCTCAATCCTGATCTTGCCGGGCTTCCCCCGGCGCTGATCGTCACGGCGGGTTTCGATCCCTTGCGTGATGAGGCGGAAAGCTACGGCAAGGCGTTGCAGGCCGCCGGGGTCAATGTCGGGATCGTCCGCTTTCCCGCCATGGTGCATGGCTTCATGTCGATGACGGCGATTCTGCCGCAGGCGACGCGGGCTGTCCGCCAGGCGGCGGAAGCCCTCGGCCATGTGTTCCGCGGTGAGGACGTTTAGGCCGCGTCTTCCTCGCCACCGATTTTCTGGGCCAGCGCCGCGGCGAGATAATCGTCGAGGTCGCCATCCAGCACCCCTTGCGCGTTCCCCTTCTCCACCCCCGTCCGGAGGTCCTTGACCATCTGGTAGGGATGCAGCACGTAGGAGCGGATCTGGTGCCCCCAGCCAATATCGGTCTGGCCGTCGCGGGTTTCCTGGGCCTCCGCCTCGCGCTTTTGCATTTCCAGCTCATAGAGCCGGGATTTCAGCATCTTCATGGCCGCCGCCTTGTTCTTGTGCTGCGAGCGGTCATTCTGACACTGCACAACAACATTCGTTGGAATGTGAGTGATGCGAACGGCCGATTCTGTCCGGTTCACATGCTGCCCGCCCGCACCGGAGGCGCGGTACACATCGATGCGCAGGTCCTTGTCGTCCACCTCGATATCGATGTCGTCATCGATCACCGGATAGACCCCGACGGAGCTAAAGCTGGTATGACGGCGCGCATTGGAATCGAAGGGCGATATCCGCACGAGGCGGTGAACGCCGCTCTCGGTCTTGAGCCAGCCATAGGCATTTTCGCCGGATACCTCGATGGTTACGGATTTGAGGCCCGCTTCTTCACCGGCGCTTTCTTCCAGCACCTTGACCTTGTGGCCATGCTGGTCGGCCCAGCGCATATACATCCGGAGCAGCATCTGCGTCCAGTCCTGGGATTCGGTGCCGCCCGCGCCGGAATGGATTTCCACATAACAGTCGTTGGCATCCACTTCGCCCGACAGCATGCTTTCCAGCCGGCGCCGGTTGACATCGGCCAGCAGCGTTTTCAGCCCGGTTTCCGCCTCGGTAATGGTTTCCTCATCCTCCTCCTCTTCGGCGAGGGCGATCAGTTCGACATTATCCTCAAGCTCCTGCTCGATCCGCTTGTAGCCGTTCAGCGCATTTTCAAGGGTCGTGCGCTCGCGCATCAGGCTCTGCGCCTTGGTCGCGTCGTTCCAGAGATCGGGATCCTCAACGAGGGAGTTCAGTTCCTCAAGACGGCGGGTTGCGTTTTCCCAGTCAAAGATACCTCCTCAGCAAGGCCATGCCCTGCTTGATCTCATCGACTAACGACTGGTGTTCTGCACGCATTCTTCACTCCAACGGTAACGGAAAATTTCAGGCGGAAGGTAATCCGAATTTGCGGATCAGTAAAGCCCGCCCGTGCCGGAGCGGACCGCCTTTTCCGGAACCGTGCCCGTGGACACCGGAGAGAAGCCGGAATCGGAGCCATCGAGGACGCCGCTGCTGGTCAACCGGCTGCTGCTGGTCTTGAAGGCTTCAAGAATGACATTCTTGTCACCTTGCTGCGCCAGTTCCCCGGTTTCGCCATTGATCCGGACAAGACGGATGCCCTCGGGAACGCGGAAGGGGGTTGCGGGCTTGTCCTTCAGGGCCTCGGCCATGAAGTCGCGGAATATCGGCGCCGCGACGGAGGCACCGCCTTCCTTGTCCCCAAGGCTTCGCGGCGTATCGAAGCCGACATAAATCCCGACCGCAAGATCGGGAGAGAAGCCCATGAACCAGGTGTCATTGGCATCATTTGTCGTGCCGGTCTTGCCGCCGAGCGGCTTGCCGATCACACTGATGGACCGGCCGGTGCCGCGCTCAACCACTCCTTCGAGCAGGGAGACGATCTGGTATGCCGTGGTCGCCGGCAGGATCTGTTCACGCGTATCGGGCAGTTCCGGTTCATCCTGGTCATCCCAGACCTCAACATTGCAACCCTCGCAGGGGCGCTTGTCGTGACGGTAGATTGTCATGCCGCGGCGATCCTGTATGCGGTCGATCATGGTCGGGGTGATCTTCTTGCCGCCATTGACCAGCTCCGCATAGGCGGTCGTCAGTTTCAGCAGGGTCGTCTCCCCGGCGCCAAGCGCCATGGAGAGGGAAGGCATGAGATTGTCGGTAATCCCGAAACGTTCGGCATAATCAACAACTTCTTCCATGCCGATGGCGCGGGCGAGCCGCACCGTCATCAGGTTTCGTGATTTCTCGATCCCGAGACGCAGGGTGCTCGGCCCGTAGAAGCGGTTAGAATAGTTGGACGGTTTCCACCGTTCGCCGTTCGGCTGGGTCAGTACGAAGGGGCCGTCCATGACCTTGTCGGCGGGCGTAAAGCCGTTATCGAGCGCCGCCGCATAGACGAAGGGTTTGAAGGACGATCCCGGCTGGCGATAGGCCTGTACGGCACGGTTGAACTGGGATGTTTCCGAACTCCAGCCGCCGACGATGGCATGAACACGGCCGGTATGCGGGTCCATCGCGACCAGACCGCCGGAAACTTCCGGGATTTGTTCCAGATTAAACAGCCTGTCTTTCGCCTCGCTCTCCGCTTTAGGTGTAACTGGGATGATGTCCCCTACCTTCAGGACATCGGACGGTTTTTCGATGGCCGGGCCTTTTTTATCGACTTCGACATATTTACGGGCCCATGTCATGTCTTCGAGCAGGATTTCACCCGTCGTGGTATCGGAGAAACCAATGGAGGCGCCTTCATCGTCAAGCCCGAGCACGACGGCCAGATGCCAGTCTTCCAGTCCTTTCGGACGCGGGAAATTGGTCAGTTGGGTCGCCCAGTCCTCGCCCACCTCAATGGTAGAGAGCGGACCGCGCCAGCCGTGGCGGCGGTCATAGGTGCGAAGCCCTTCGCGCAGGAAGCGCTCTCCCGTCTGCTGGAGGGAGGTATCCATGGTGGTCCGCACAGAAAGGCCGCCATCATAGAGCGCCTTCTCGCCATAGATGTCATAGAGTTCGCGGCGCACTTGCTCAACAAACCATTCGGCCTGGATCACCTGCGCATCGCCGCCCTTGCGTGCCAGTAGCGGCATTGCAATCGCCTCTTCCGCCTGTTCCGGCGTGATATACTGATCCTCCAGCATGCGGCCGATGACATAGTTTCGCCGGATGACTGCCCGTTCGGGATTGCGGAACGGGTTGTAGTTGTTGGGGGCTTTTGGCAGTGCGCCGAGATAGGCGGCCTCGGCGATGGTCAGCTGATCGAGTGGCTTGTCGAAATAATAAAGCGCCGCCGCAGCCACGCCATAGGCGCGGTGACCGAGATAAATCTCGTTCAGATACAGCTCCAGCACCTGATCCTTGGAAAGGGCGCGGTTAATCCGGAGCGCGAGAATGGCTTCCTTCGCCTTGCGTTCGTAGGAAACCTCGTTTGTCAGCAGCATGTTCTTCGCCACCTGCTGGGTGATGGTCGAGGCGCCGACCAGTCGCCGTCCCTGCCCGATATTCAAGACATTTGTCGTCATCGCCCGGGCGATGCCAATGAAATCGACGCCTGGATGCTCGTAATAATTCTGGTCCTCCGCCGCGATAAAGGCCTGCTTGACGAAATCGGGGATGGTCTCGATCGGCACAAACAGGCGGCGCTGATGCGCATATTCCGCAATCAGGCTGCCATCGGCGGCATGGACGCGGGTCATGACCGGCGGCTCATACTGGGTGAGCTGGTCATATTCAGGCAGGCCCTTGCCGAAATGATAGAGCCCATAGCCGATCGCTCCCGCGCCGATAACGCCGAAGAAAATCAGCAGGCTGAAACAGAGAAACAGAAATTTTGCGAAACGCGACATGGGCTAACTAATCTCAAAATACATAATCATTTTGTAAATATAGAACAGATTTGCTTTTTTTCAGGCAGAAATAACCGTTTCCCCGAAAATCTGTCGTTTAATCGATTTTATCTTACGGATCGATTGTTTCAAAATACTTATCGACCGCGTTGGCGATGGCCTGGGCAAGCCGCTGCTGGCCAGTATTCGATTTCAGGATCCGTTCATCCTCGCGGTTGGAGAGATACCCGAGCTCCACCAATACCGACGGGACATCGGGTGCCTTCAGAACCCGGAAGCCCGCGAAGCGATGCGAGCGGCCCCGTGTCTTCATGCCGGATTTGGCAATTTCCGGCGTCACCATCTCGGCGAACCGGACCGAGAAATTCATGGTCTCGCGCTGCGCCAGATCGATCAGGATGCCCTGCACCGTGTCGTCCTGGACGCTGAGATCGACCCCCGCGATAAGGTCTGACTTATTTTCGCTTTTCGCAAGCTCCGCCGCCTCGTCATCCGAGGCGTTCTCGGACAGGGTATAGACCGCGGCGCCCCGGAAATTGGGGCGGCCGATGGAATCCGCATGGATGGAGATGAACAGATCCGCTTTCGCCTGCCGCCCGAATGTCACCCGCTCGCGCAGGCTGAGGAAGGTGTCGTCGTCGCGGGTCAGGATCGGATTGTATTTGCTGTTTTTCGAAAGAACCTCGTGAATTTTCTTGGCGACCGCCAGGGTGATTTTTTTCTCATAGACCCCGCTTTTGCCGATGGCGCCGGGATCGATGCCGCCATGGCCCGCATCGATGACAATGGTGTACTTCCGGCTTGGGGTGGGCGGTTCAGGTGCGACCAGCGCAATGCTCCTTTCGGAGAGGTTGCTGCGCCGTTCCGCGAGTTCCTTCTGGAAAGTCGCCTCGTCGGTTTTCTGGATATCGATGAAAAAGCGGTACGGCTTGCCCGAGGCCGGCGGCAGCACGACGGTCCGCAAAATCCTGACCGGTCCGCCGACGTCAAGGACGACGCGCGACGTATCCTTCTTGAAAAGACCGAATCGATAGTTCTGGACAATCCCCTTCTGGCGGCCCGCGGTCTCATCCGCGCGCCAGTCAAGCTCCGGCAGGTCGATAACGATGCGATAGGGATCGGCGAGCAGGAAGACGTCATATTTCGGCTCGGCACTCATTTCCATGACGAAACGCGTCTTGTCTTCATGCAGACCCAGCCGGACAGAGGAGACATCGATCGCCGGCGCCGCAACGGCCAGTCCAGCGAGAGCATTTCCTGCGATGATCAGGAGGGCCGTCAAGGCGAAACGGAAAAAGCGATTGAACATATCCATATCCGGACTACAAACTCTTTTGCACATGGGCGCTGCCCGGCCCTGCGCGGTGATCGAACAGACCTAAATTAGCGACTCCCCGCGCCGTAATCAATGCATGCGGTTTCATTATCAAGAATAAATTCACCCGCTGATCATTATTCACTTGGTATGTCAGTCATTATGGCGCTATTATGACAGAGTGAGTTCCTGTGGTCAGTTCCATACTCATATATATATATGAGACAGGGCGGCGCCGCTTCCGACAGCTTTTGCAGGCATTGAAATTTCAATCCCCGGAGCGTCAGGATGCAGCGCTTAAGACAATGCAGTGAAAAAAGTTGAAACAGAAATCGTATCTGACCTTCAATGACGAAGGCGGGTTCCGGCAGCAGAAATTCAAACCGATTTTACGCCGGTTTGAGAAGTGTTTTATCAATTAAAACGAGAAGCGCCGACCGATTTCCACAGAAATAGGTTGATGTCCTTTTGCTCATAGGAAGGATAGCCAGCCACGGAGCTAATAGTATGGCTACGCGTATGCTAATCGACGCGTCTCATGAAGAGGAGACACGCGTCGTTATCGTAAAGGGTACCCGTCTTGAAGAATTTGATTACGAGACGGCATCCAGAAAACAACTCAAAGGCAATATTTATCTCGCGAAAGTAACCCGGGTCGAACCGTCCCTTCAGGCGGCCTTTGTGGAATATGGCGGTAACCGCCATGGCTTTCTCCCCTTCAATGAAATCCATCCCGACTATTACCAGGTGCCGATCTCGGATCGGGAAGTCCTGATAGAGCAGGAAGCCGCCGCCGAGCGCGAGGCGAGCGACCTGGAAGAAGCGGAGATCGACGAGAAGACGGTAGAGGCGGCGCAAGCCTCCTCCGAGAAGAGCGACGATGAGCCCGAGGTGATGACCGATTCCGAAACCTCCGTGGAGGAGGATGAAGAAGACGGGGTCATCGATGATGCGGACGACACCATTGGCGGTCTTGAGGTTGTCGACAGTGACGACGACGATATCGTCGAGAATCTCGGTGGCGAGGATGATGTCGATGACCGCCGCGCCTCCCCGCCCCGGCGCAACTACAAAATTCAGGAAGTCATCAAGCGGCGGCAGATCCTGCTGGTGCAGGTGGTCAAGGAAGAGCGCGGCAACAAGGGTGCGGCGCTCACGACCTATATCTCGCTGCCGGGCCGCTACAGCGTGCTGATGCCGAACACCGGCCGCGGTGGTGGAATCAGCCGCAAGATCAGCAATCCGGCCGACCGCAAGCGCCTCAAGAAGATTGCGAACGAGCTGGAGGTGCCGGATGGCATCGGCGTGATCATCCGCACCGCAGGCCTCAGCCGTACGAAGGTCGAGATCAAGCGCGACTATGAATTCCTGATGCGCCTCTGGGACGATATCCGCGAGCTGACGCTCAAATCCATCGCCCCCTACTGCGTCTATGAAGAGGCGAACCTGATCAAGCGCTGCATCCGCGATCTCTATAACAAGGAGGTCAGCGAAGTTCTGGTCGAGGGCGACAACGGCTACAAGGTGGCCAAGGACTTCATGCGCAAGCTGATGCCGAGCCATGCGAAGAAGGTGCAGCCCTACAAGGACAAGATCCCCCTCTTCCACCGCTTCCAGGTCGAACAGCAGTTTGCCTCGATGTACAATCCGGAGGTTCAGCTGAAATCCGGCGGCTATATCGTGATCAATCCGACCGAGGCGCTCGTCTCCATCGACGTCAACTCCGGCAAGGCGACGCGGGAGCGGAATGTCGAGGATACGGCGACCAAGAC
>PAKP01000017.1 GCA_002706985.1 Sneathiella sp.
AGGGGTGGAATGGCTATCACGCGGAGGATACGGGTCCTGACGGTCCTGCTTTGGGGTTTCGTGCTGTTTGCGTCCTTTCCCGCACAGGCGGCTGAAGAAGGCAGCGATTACGATATTGCGATCGACCTTGCCACCATGCTGCAATCCGCCCGCGCGGTCATCGGTGAAAATCAGGAGCTGATCAATGATCCCGCCATTGGCGACAAGGGGCTGACCGGAGAGGTGGTCCAGTCGCGCGCCATCGAGAAATTCACCGCGGCGAAGGGCGGGGAGGCACCGGATCTTAGTTCCGATACCCTCAAAAGCCGGCTGCTCCGG
The DNA here is from genome assembly GCA_002706985.1 of Sneathiella sp. GTDB lineage: Bacteria > Pseudomonadota > Alphaproteobacteria > Sneathiellales > Sneathiellaceae > Sneathiella. The sequence continues at coordinate 319 of PAKP01000017.1, forward strand.
GCGCAGGTGGAGGCGATCCATCAGGTGGTGGAGGAGAATCAGGATACCATCAATCAGCCCGATATCGGCTTCAAGGGTTTTGTGCCCGCGGTTTTCGCCCGTCTCGTGAATGAGGAATTCCAGCGCAATATGGGAGAAGAGGCCGAGGTCAAGGTCACGGCCCCGCCGGAGCTGATCCGCAACCGCAAGGCCCGCCCTGACGACTGGGAAGTCAAGGCAATCCGCAATGATCTCTCGGCCCCGGGCTGGGAAAAGGGCGCTGTCTTCTCGGCTGAGGCGGAGAAGGATGGACGTCCGGCGTTCCGCGTTCTCGTGCCGGAATATTACGGGGAGGGGTGTCTCTCCTGCCATGGCTCGCCCAAGGGCGAGCTGGATGTGACCGGTTACCCCAAAGAGGGGGGTAAGGTCGGCGATCTCGGTGGTGTCATCAGTGTGACTCTCTATCAAAAATAACGCTGCCCTGCCAAAGGCTATAACCAGATGAGCAATTTCTCCATTCTCACACGGCTTTCCATCCTGAGCGTGGCGCTTCTGGCGATCCTTGTTGGCTCCAATCTGTTCCTCAGCAACCGCTTGACCCACAATGCCGAAACCATCGCCGCCGAGGCGGAGGTCGTCAGTCGGATGACTACGGCCAATGCGGCCAGCAAGTCCTTCGGCGATCTCAAATTCTGGCTCGCCGATCTCGCCGTCAGCCTGCTCACCCTGTCGGAACGCAATGCCGAGGCGGCGCGCATTTCCCTGACGTCGAGCCTGTCGCAGATAGAGGCTTATGATCCGGAGCGGGTCGCGCTGATCAACGAGGAGCTTGACCTGCTGATGAAGGAGGCGTTGCTGGCGGTCGATGCCTATACGGACGACCGCCGGGTGATCGGCAATTCCCTGATGGCCAAGGCGCGGGTCCATATCCAGACTATCGACAACCATCTCTCTGAAATCGTCAGCCGACTGGAGGAGGAATCGCTCGCCCAGAGTAGCGCCGGGCTCAGCGCCGCGCGGGAAACGGTCAATCTGTCTCTCTATATCATCGCGGCGGCAACGCTGATCGGGCTGCTGCTCACCTTCCTCGTACTGCGCTCCATCCGGACGCCGCTTCTGCGGCTGGTCACCTCCATGCGGTCGATCACAAACGGCAATCTCGAGGAGAAAATTCCTCCCGCCGGGCGCGATGAAATCGGCGAGATGACCCGCACCCTGACCCTGTTCCGTGACAGCCTGATCGAGCGTGACCGCCTCGCCGAGGAACGCGAGGAAGCGCAAGCCGAGGCGCGCTATGCGCAGGAAAAGCTGCTGGAGGCGATCGAGGCCGTGACCGATGCCTTCGCACTTTATGATGCGGATGACCGGCTGATCGTCAGCAACAGTAAATATCGCGAGATGTATAACTACCTCGGCCTGTCGATCGACAAGGGCATCAGCTATGAGGAAATCATCTCGGCCGCCGTCGCGAAAAAGATGATTGTCGCGGCGCAGGAAAATGAGGAGCAATGGCTGAAGGAGCGGATCCAGCGCCACCGCAACCCGACCGGCCCCTATGAACATCTCAGGGCCGACGGCCAGTGGCTCAGGATCAACGAGCAGAAAACCGCCGATGGCGGCATCGTCGGGGTCTTCACGGACATTACCGAGGCCAAGGCGCGCGAGACCGAACTTGGCGAGATGGTGGACCGGCTGGCCGAGGCGCGGGATGTCGCGATGAAGGCGACCAAGACCAAGAGCCAGTTCCTCGCCAATATGAGCCATGAACTCCGCACGCCGCTGAATGCCGTGATCGGTATCACCGAAATGCTGGAGGAAGACGCGATCGACGATGGCGACGAGGATATGATCGAGCCGTTGCAGCGGATCAGCCGCGCGGGCAAGCATCTGCTGAAGCTGATCAATGACATTCTCGACCTCTCCAAGATCGAGGCGGGCAAGATGGAACTGCATGTGGAAAGTTTCGATCTTGCCTCCGTCATTCGCGACTGCGTGGATATGGCGACGCCGCTGGCGACACCGAACAACAACAAGATCGACGTGAACCTGCCCGACAGCCTGCCCGAGATGACGTCCGATGTGACACGGGTGCGGCAGGGGGTTTTCAACCTGATCAGCAATGCCTGCAAATTCACCGAGAACGGAACGGTCGGCATTACGGTGCGGCAGGAGGCGGATAACAGCGTCGAGATTTCCGTCTCCGACACCGGCATCGGCATGACGCCTGAGCAGCTGGAGAGGCTGTTCAGTGATTTCTCTCAAGCCGATTCATCGACCACCCGCAAATATGGCGGTACCGGTCTCGGTCTTGCGATTTCGCAGCGCTTTTGCCGGATGATGGGCGGTGATGTGACGGTGGAGAGCACGCCCGGCACCGGCTCGATCTTCCGCGTCCTTCTGCCGCTTGAAATACCGGCGGGGGTGGATGCCGAAACGACGGGCGGGGAAATACAACCGGCCCTGCCGATCAACAGCGATCCCGGATCGAATATCGTGCTCGTCGTGGATGACGATCCGATCGCGCGCGATATCCTGCGCCGCTTCCTTGAGACCGAAGGCTATGAGGTCGCGACCGCCAGCAATGGCCATGAAGGGCTGGATCAGGCACATAAAATCCGCCCGGCGCTGATCACCCTCGATGTGGTGATGCCAGGCAAGGATGGCTGGACCCTGCTTCAGGACCTGAAAGAGGATCCGGAGCTGAAGGACATTCCCGTGCTGATGGTCTCTATCGTCGATGACAAGCATAAGGGGTTTTCGTTGGGTGTTGCGGATTATATGACCAAGCCGGTGGACCGGAAACGGTTGCTGACCCTGCTGGAGCGGTACAAGTTAAATGGCAGCGGCGGTAATGTACTGATTGTCGAGGATGACGGCTCCACCCGGCAGCTCATGCGGCGGATATTCGTGAGCGAGGGCTGGCGAGTGCGCGAGGCGGTCAACGGGCGGACCGGGCTGGAGCTCGTGCGCAATGCCATACCTGACCTGATCCTGCTTGATCTGATCATGCCGGAGATGGACGGCTTTGAATTTGTCGAGGCGATCAAATCCATCCCCGAGGCGCGGGGCGTGCCTGTGGTGGTGATTACCGGGGCCGATATCTCGGAGGAGGACCGGCGGCGGCTGAATGGCGGGGTCGAGCAGGTTATCCGGAAATCCCCGGATGGAACGCCGTCGTTCCTGGACGAGGTGCGCCGTCATATTGGCCGTCACTTCGCCGCAAAATCCTCCCGGACTGGAGAAGAAAAATGACCAAAATCCTCTATGTCGAAGACAATGAGGACAATATCTACATGTTGTCCCGGCGCCTGAAACGCAAAGGGTTCGAGGTGCTGACCGCCGGCGACGGCCTCGCCGGGATAGAAGCGGCCAAACGCGAGAAGCCGGCGCTGATCCTGATGGATCTGAGCCTGCCGGTCATGGATGGCTGGGAAGCCACGCGCCAGCTTAAATCGAGCGATGAGACGAAGGCCATTCCGGTTATTGCGCTGTCGGCCCATGCGCTGGAAGGGGAGCGGGAGAAGGCGCTCTCGGCGGGGTGCGATGATTTCGATACCAAGCCGGTCGATTTTGCGCGGCTGATGGGTAAGATACAGCAGTATCTCGGCGGGGGTGAGGGCGCGTGATGAATGAGGACGCCCGCATTCTGGTGGTTGATGATAACGAGGACAACCGCTTTACCCTGTCCCGGCGCCTCAAGAAAAGCGGCTACCGCCAGTTGGAAACGGCGGTCAACGGCATCGAGGCACTGGAGAAGATAAGATCGAAACCTTTCGATCTCGTGCTGCTGGATATCATGATGCCGGAGATGGACGGCTATGAGGTGCTGGAAACCGTCAAGAAGGATGAAGCCCTCCGCCATATCCCGATTATCATGATTTCGGCGGCGGACCAGCTTGAAAGCGTCGTCAAATGCATCGAGCTCGGGGCCGAGGATTTCCTGCCCAAGCCCTTCAACGCGACCCTGCTCAGGGCCCGGGTTTCGGCCTCGCTCGAAAAGAAGCGCCTCCGCGATCAGGAGGAAGCCTACCGCGCGCAGATATTGGCGGAGCAGAAGCGCACCGATGAGCTTTTGCATGCGATCATTCCGGCGACGGCGGTACAGGAATTGAAGGAGACGGGCATTGTCCGGCCTCGCCATTACGAGGCGGTGGGGATTCTTTTCTGCGACATCGTCGGCTTTACTGCCTATTGCGACCGCAACCTGCCGGAAACCGTCGTCGCCCATCTGCAGGCCCTGATCGAGGCTTTCGAGGGAATCGTCGAGGATCACCAGATGGAGAAGATCAAGACCATCGGCGATGCCTTCATGGCGACCAGCGGCCTGCTGCGCCCGGTGGAGGCGCCTTTGCTGACGGCGGTGCGCTGCGGCCTTGAAATGTCACGCATTGCCGGGACGATGGAGCCGAACTGGGAAGTCCGGATCGGTCTGCATTTCGGACCCGTGGTCGCCGGGATCGTAGGCAAGCAGCAGTTCCTGTTCGATGTCTGGGGCGATACGGTAAATATCGCCGCGCGGCTGGTCGAGCATGGCACGCCCGGCGCCGTGGCTATGACGGCCGCGGCCTGGCAGGAAATCAAGGAAGAATGCGATGCCCGGGCGCTGGGCGTTATCGATATCAAGGGTAAAGGACAGCTGGACATCGTCGAGGCGATTGCCATCAGATGACCGGCATTACAAAGTCATATCAAAGGAGAACGGAATGCACAGGCGGTTTTTTCTGAAAGGGTTGGGGCTGATCGGCGTTGCCTCTTCCGTGGCGATGCCGAAGCCTGCGTTTGCGGGCGGGATGCTCGATCCGATGGGATCGAAGCTCGCGGGCTCGCTTTATTACACCATGGATGCGCCCGGCCGCTGGAAGGGGAAGGAGGCCACCCACACCCCGTCGATCGAGCGCAGCGGTAACATGATCGAGGTGACGACCGGCCATGAAATGGACGGCTATGTCCATTACATCGTCAAGCATATCCTGCTCGACGAGAATCTCGAGTTCGTCGAGGAAACATTGTTCAATCCGGAGACCGATGCCCCGATCACGGAGCATGATATCTCCGGCCTGAACAACCGCCTCTATGTGGTCTCCCTCTGCAACAAGCATGACGCCTGGCTGAATACGCTGGCGCTTTAAAAGAGGATTTAAACTTATCAATTCCCGCATTTGTTGCGAAAACTCTGGCCAGCTGCTATAAATTTCCTTTTACAAGAAGGAGAGGCCTGTGCGCGTAATTCTTGTGGCTATCCTGTCGGCGGGGTTAAGCCTTGCAACGGGTACGGTTCTGGCAAACAGCCCGGTTTCACCCGGCATGCAGAACCAGATCATCCATCACGGCGGCGGATGCCGGAAAAGCTCCCCTCCGGGCCAATGCTGCCATCTGGAAAAGAAAACCGGCATCGTTCATTGTCACTGACGTCGTAAAGACAGAATGGCGCTACCTGTCAGCAGCAGGGCGAGCCCGCTGGCGATCGTGCGCGTTATATTCCAAGTCTGCCACGGCGCGGAGTAGTCCTGCCAGATTTGCTTCGCCTCGACGGCGTTCAGCGGTATCTCGATCAGGGCAAGCGCCTCGTTCATCGGGACATTGACGTTGAACGTCAGGATGATCCCACCGAATAAATACACAAGCCCCGCCAATGTATAGAGCACGGCAGCCCTCCGGTAGGTTGCGACGCATGCAAGGACGGCCGTTACGAACAGCACGAGGGGCGTGCCGAAGAAGACGGAGGCGAAAACTGCATTCCGCACAGAGGCATTCATCGCCTGCATGGCTGCGATGGCAATTTTCGGATCTGTGGCATCAAGGCCCCACATGGTCGAGCAAATCCAGGCATAGAAGAATCCGAAAATCGCTCCGTTAAACAACAGGGAGAAGAGCGTAAATACTGCTAGCAGCACCGGAATGACGGGAGGTTGAACAGATTTATTCGAGGCCATGATTGTCTCCATAGGCGTAATTATGTGTACGGTTGCATTGACAATAACCGTAATTTAAATTACGGTTATTGTCAATGCAAAGAGGAGGCAAAAATATGCGCGAGGAAACACGGCAACAGCGACAGGAGCAGATAGAGCAGGCGGCCTATGCCGTGCTGGAGGAAAAAGGCTATGGCGGTACCTCCATGCTGGCCATTGCGAAGCGGGCGCGGGCCTCGAATGAAACGCTCTATAACTGGTATGGGGACAAGCAGGGGCTGTTCAGAGCGCTGGTGACGCGCAACGCTGCCGAGGTGAAAGAACTTTTGTCAGCGGAACTGGGATCAGAGCGTGATCCGCTTGAAATCCTCGGCCTCTTGGGGCCTAAACTACTGGCGCTGCTGACCGGTGCGCGCGCCATCGCCCTCAACCGCGCCGCCGCCGCCGATACCAGCGGGGAACTTGGCGTGGCCATTTCACGGAATGGCCGCGAAACGGTTCTGCCCATGATTGCCGCGGTTCTGGAAAAGGCCAAGGCGCGTGGACAGATCCATTTCGAGACAACCGAAGAGGCGACGGAACTTTATCTCAATCTGTTGGTTGGTGACTTGCAAATCCGCCGTGCGATCGGTCGCGCCCCCGTTCCAAATGCTGCCGATTGTATAGCCCGAGCCGAACGCGCTCTGGACCTTTTGCGGCGCATTTTTATTTAACCTTTGCGGGTTTATCAAGAGGTAAGAACGATGAAAAGTAATGGATCAGGATTTCAGAAAGTGCCAACCAGAATGATAGTCCTTCTCGCAGCCAGCGCCGCAATGGCGGCCTGTGCCGCGCAGAATCCGCCGCCGAAACAGGTGGACGCGAGCAACCCGACAGTGACCTATAAATATCATAGCGATGATGAGTTGATCGAGGTCAACCAGCGCGCCGAAACCTATTGCCGCCAGTATAACTTTACGTCGCGTCCCGATACCTTCTCGACAAATTCGGATGGCACCAAATCCGTCGTCTTTGAATGCGTGCCGACGGCCTCCACCACCGCAACACCGATCCAGAACTCTGACCTGATCTACACCTACCGTACCGATCAGGAACTGGTGAACGCCTCCCGGAGTGCGCAGGCCTATTGTGCGAGCACCGGCAACAATCAGGTCATCGCGAGCATCGTCAATAACAACGATGGCTCGCGGACGGTGACCTTCCAGTGCCGTCCATAGCCGCTAAGAATCCTGCTGCAAGGCTCTAAAAGCGAGTAGGCCGCCTGTTTTTCATGACAGGCGCGCCTCCTTTTTAATGGCTCGCCCCCGTTACTCAACCGGATAGCTTGGCTCGTCCTTGCCCTCGCTCTGCCAGTTGATCCAGAGCTTGTCGTCCGTGCCGAGTTTCAGCGTCACAAAATTCCGTGCCCGGATATACTGGTCCGAGGCGAAGGGGGTGAGCATGGAAATGCGGATATCCTGTGCCTCGTCGAGATATTCCGTGCGGTCGTTCGTCGCCGCCATGATACCGAGCCATTGCAGACGGCTGGGGGAGGGATGAACGATGCCCGACGAGACTACCTGATGGACTTTAACGCCTCGCGCCTGATCATGGATGACGCCGATGCAGCCGATATGCACATCGCCCGAGAGGATGACGGTTTTCTCCTCCGCCTTGCGCCTGGCCGCATTCTTTAGCAGCCGGTGGATCAGCCGCGCCCGCTCCCCCTGATGGTTTTTGGAGCGCCAGTGATCCTTGAGGTCATCGGTCAGTTCCTCCTCCCACGGGGTGGCGTCGAACAGGCTCTCGGTGAAGGAGAAATCGCGATACACCACCGGTACAGCGGAGAGGACGAGCAGATGCCCCTTCGTCACCGTATCGAGATGGGCAATCAGCGCCGACCACTGGTCGCTGCTCATGATCTGCTGCAGGGTGCGTTCCGCCCGGTTATCGAGCGCGAGGATATTGTATCCACGGAAGGAAAAGCCGAAGGCATAGTGATCCGCCGTCTTGTCCAGCAGGCTTGCATTGAAGCGGGAGCGGATCTGGAACATCTCGAAATATTTCTTCGCGGTTTGAAAGATATACTGAAAGACGTCGCTCCCCAGCAGTTCATCGGGAAAGCTGCCCCAGCCATCGAAGATGTCATGATCGTCCCACATCATGACCGAGGGGATGCTGGCCAGCATCAGGCTCATGGAGGGGTCGGTCCAGCGGGTCTGATAGAGCTTTTCATAGAATTTGTCGATCTGCGGGCGCATGATGCTGTTGGCGGAGCGGGAGAGTTTGTCGTCCTGGCAGAGCGCGTTCCACTCCTGCAACTCCGGTACAGAGGTCCAGATGCTGTCCGCATAGAGCTGATCCCCGCCCATGAGGAGGAGGGAGAAGGGCGCCGCCGCGTGATCCGCTTCCATCTTCTGCCAGAGCAGGTAGGGATTTTCCGTCTTGTGCATGAGGGCGAGGTCGGAAAAGCCGTTGCAGGAGCCATAGGCGAATGTCGGCTGCTCCCCCTTGCCGGGCACATAGAAGGCCCATTGGGTGCGGCCATTACCACAAGTCGCTACCTCGCCATCAAGCTTGATCTGGTAGGAGACCTCCTTGCCGCTTTTCCCGGCGGGCGCGGCAATCGTCCGTTCCCCCCCCCAGACAGTGGAACTCGGGGTGCTTCCGACAATCTTGCAGGGCCTGGTCGTGCCGCCAACCACCCATTCCGCCGCCTGTACGTCCGTCGCGGTCGAAAAGACAACCGTATAGGCCGTCTCCGCCTCCACCCCCAGAACCGGCCCAACCTTCAGATCTGCCATCGGGAACTCTCCTGATCTTGCGCACAATATCTATGGGGAGGGAGTTTAGGCATAGATGGTGCGCATCGCAAGGCCGCAAAAACCCGGCATTTATGCCTTAACTTATTCAAATTTTAGGGAAAGTTGAAAATGGGTTATGCAAAAACAAGTTCTGTCAGCTCTTGAGCCAGTTCCCTTTGAAGAAGCGGCTTTCCACCACCAGAAAATACAGCAGGCAGACAATCATCCAGCTGAGCAGCATTGTAACGAGCGTATGGGAGAGGAAATGCCGACCATTCAGCATCTGGTAGCCGCCCATGATCCATCCGGCCGTCATGGCCCCTGCCATGACCATTCCCTTTCGTGTCCGGGCGAGGGGGATGAAGAGCAGCAGCGCAAATCCGGCAGATGCATGGCCGGCGGGGAAGCACTTGCCACTATCGTCCGATACCCTCTCCTCAAACGGCCAGAGATGCGGTTTCGTGCCGCCATATTCCGTCAGCTGATAGGGGCAGTAGACGTTGGTGATCTTCTTGCCGGTGCCGACGGTCAGCGGGATGAGAATGGCGCAGAGAATGATAAAGAGGATCTTACGAGTCCGGAACTTCTCACAGGGTTTCAGGACAAAGGAGAGCAGGAACAGGATGCAGAGACCGCTCCCATAGGCGATCAGCAGCCATCTTGGCATATTGTAGAAGAAAAACCGTGCAACCGGCTGGTTTGCATCGATAATCCATGTGGTGCCATTAAAAAAATTATCGGAAATCCGAAAATCGAGCCCGGTATATTCGAACAGAACAATCACGAGGGCGAGGAGCAGTGCCGAGATCGCTAACTGGTACCCGGCATGAAAGCGCGGGCCGGGTTTTCGCATGTTGCATTCCATCCTATTGCCCTCTTATCCTCAGGCTATCCGGGTTTCTATCCCTGCCGGACATCGGGTCGATATGGCCCTTATGCATATAGTCGGCTTTGCCGGGCGGCACGCCCTTTTGGCGCAGAATGTCGTAAGTGGTCAGCAGATGGAAGTAGAAATTCAGCATCAGACAGTGATCAATATACTCTTTGCCGATGAGCGCCGCGAACAGCTATTCAGGCAGTCCGGCGGCGCGGAGGGCGTTAATCAACTTTGTCATGTCTTCCGCCCTGGTAAAGGGATAGGAGGCTTCGATTTCGGTCAGGGAGGTGTCCGGCACCAGTTCGATCAGCTTCTCCGCGCGCATGCCCGCCTTGTCCGTGGCTCCGTCCAGCTGGTAAGAGGCGGTCGCGATCACATAGATGGACGGGTGGCCTGGCCGCAGAAGGATGGCACGCTCTGCGGATGCAGCGGCCTCCTTATATTTTCCCAAGACAAAATAGGCGAACGCATAATAGAGATGATATTCCTCGCTGAATATATCCCGGGGGCTCAGGCGCATTGCCCGGTCAATACAGGGAAGGGCATCCTCCGCGCGTCCAGCGAGGGCGAGGGAGGCGCCGAACATCCCTTGTGCGTATGCGAAGTTCGGGCTCGCATTAATGGCTTGCTGGAGCGCGGCGATAGCATCGTCGGATTGCCGTAAACAAATGCTGATCACGCCTTGCGCCATATGGGCCCAGGGTTCCTGGGCATCGGCCTGAATGGCAAGGTTGACAGACTCTGTCGCCTTCTCCATTGCGGTTGCGGGATCTTCCCAACCCTGAATTAGCCGCCATACCAGCGTCAGGGCCTTGAGGCCGAGCGCCTTTGCATAGGCATCGTCCAGAGCGATGGCCCGGTCCAGCATTTCGAGCGCCTCGCGCGTTCCCTGATCAGTGTGCTGGCTATAGAGATGAAGGCCGCGGATGAAAAATTCCCAGGAGCCGAGATTCTGAGGTGGCGTCTGTTTCAGCTTGGCCAGTTCCGCCGCATAGAGTTCGGGCTCGATCCGTCCGACAACACTTTCGGTGATTTCATCCTGAACGGCGAAGACATCGTCGAGCGGACGGTCAAAACGTTCCGCCCAGAGCTGTGCACCCGTCGCCGGGTCGGAAAGCTCCGCCGTGATGCGCACCCGGTTTCCGGTTGCCCGGATATTTCCCCGCAGGATATAGCGGACGCCCAGCTCCTGCCCGATGGTGCGGGGGTCCAGATCCTTCCCTTTGTAGGTGATCATCGTATTCTGGGAAATGACGAAAAAGCCTCTGAGTCGGGACAGGGCGGTGATGATATCCTCGGTCACGCCGTCGGCGAAATAATCCTGCTCGGGGTCGCTGGATTTATTGACGAAAGGAAGAACCGCAATTGACGGCGGCTCCTGTGGCGTCTGGGTAGGGGATATCCCCGATGGGGTCATGCCGCTCGATGACTCCGGAGGCCAGCGCCAGACCTGAACGGGACGGAATATATTCTTCAGTTTGTGGGGGGTGCCACCATTGAACTGGCGCGCCGCCTTGCCGTCCAGACTGTTATAGGCGGTATCGGAAATCAGGACCGCGCCCGGCTCAGCCAGGGTTTCCAGACGGGCCGCAATATTGACGCCATCGCCAAAGACATCCTCCTCCTCGAAAACAACCTCGCCGATATGAATGCCGATACGAAGCCGAATGATGTCATGGTCTTTCAGACCGTCCTGAATATCGAGCGAGCAGTTTACGGCGTCCGAAACGCTGGCGAATTCGACGATCCAGCCATCGCCCATGCGTTTGATGACATTGCCGCGATGCGTCACTACAGCGGGTTCGAACAACTTGCGCCGGAATTCCCGGAGGGCATCAAGCGTGCGCGTCTGATCCTCCCCCATAAGACGGGAATAATCCACGACATCGGCGGCAATGATGGCGGCTAGTCTGCGGTTCAAGTCATGTCCTCCCGATGTGTTTTATAAACACCATTCGAAGAGGAGCATAGAAAAAAGATTTGGGAATAAAATGGTCGGGGCGAGAGGATTCGAACCTCCGCCCCCGTTAGTCCTAACTCGCCGGTGTGGTCAGGTTGGCGGTGTTGTAGAGGCCGATGACCTGCTCGCTGCTCAGCAGGCCGCCGAAGAAGCCGTCATTCTCCCGTTTTTTCGGGATGAAGACGGCCTTCACCCAGAAGGCATTCTCGGCGGCGAGGGAGAACTGACCGGGCACGATGCCGGTGACCCAGCCGTTGTCATGGAGGATGTAGCGACTGTCGTCGTGATACCCCTCCGGGCCATCCTTGACGTCGCTGATCCGCAGCTCGACCTTGTCGCCATGCAGAAGGTGATCCATGAAGAAGGTGACGATCGTCAGGTCCGACATATCCTCTGAGGCGCCGGGGGCGCCGGCTGCCACCGCATTCAGCAGGACCTGCGTCCGGAGCGTTGTATAGTCGCGCACGCCATCCTCGCCCATTTTCTCGATGGCCGCGGTCGGCACGATATAGGTTTCCACAAGAGGATTTTCCGCGCGCATATAGCCCCATTGATGGCCCTGGAGGATCACCTGATCGCCGGAGAGTTCATAGTCGGCAACGAAGGAAATGCCGACGCGGCGGCCGGCCGGTTCCACAAGCACCAGAGTGGCGCCAAGCCGGTTGATCCCCGGCGCATCCTCTGGCGTGAAAAAGTCGTTCAGCTGTACCTTCTCGACCCCGAAACCGGAAAGGTCGGTATTCTCATCATTGGCAATCCCGCCGCTGCCGACAATGTTGAACTTCGCCTCGATGGCGTCCGGTTCCTCCCCCTTGAGACGCAGCACGGTTGCCGCCACCGCCGTCTGGATATGCCAGGCGACTTCACCGGGATTGAGGGCGACGACATTGATGACTTCCTCATCCTCATCGCTCGATCCGAAAGGGTTGGAGAGAAGGTTGCCGACGCTTTCGGTCATGCTTTCCTGACAACCGCCGAGCAGCAGCGGAAACAGCACGGCCACAAGGGCGAGAAGGCGGCGGGCGGGATTTGAATTCAATATGTCCGTCATTTCAATTCTCCCTTAAGGGCCATACCGGTTGGTGAGCGCCTTTTCGACCGCATACTGCACGTCGGGTGTTGCGAACCTCAGATATTTCTCGGCAACGTCGGGATTACGGAGTGCGGCGGCAACCGCGGCCTTGATCTGATCCTCTTTTTCCTTCACCGGATCTACCGGCGCGGCCTTTGCCATCACCTCCGGATTGGAGGCGCTCCAAAGTCCTTCCTGTGCCTCTTCCGGCGTGGCGGTTGCCGAAGTGATTGCGGGACTTCGCTGGAAATAGGGCTGCGGGAATGTCAGTGAATAGATGAAATAGCGAATGGATTCCAGAAAAACGAATTGGAAGAAAGTCAGGGTCAGAGTCGCTGTCAGTGCCAGGACAGTGCGTGTTCTGAGTGAGGGCGGCAGCGCCGCGATCTGCGGCGAAAAGGCGGTGGAGACGATGACGTAGCTCAGCACAACGATGGAGAGAAAGGTTGCCGGCTTTGAAAAGGCGGAAACCGCATTCAAAATGACAATCCCGCCGCCATCACTTGCCGATGCGACGCGGACCGGAGTCCACAACATCAAGACCATTAACAAGACAGTGACAAATTTCCGCATCGGCAGCCCCCTTGTTTTATATGATTTTTTCATCATAGACAGGGGATGCAACCAAGTCAAACCCGATGGTGAAAAGCGCGCATTACGGGATTAGGTCCAGAATCTGACGGGCAAATTGGCGAATTTTTAAATAATGGTCGGGGTGAGAGGATTCGAACCTCCGACCCCGTCGTCCCGAACGACGTGCGCTACCAGGCTGCGCCACACCCCGACCGTGCCATGCCCGTGGAATTTGGGCCCGGCGAAAACAGATGGGTTATAATCAGGTTTGGGCGGCTTCTGCAAGGGCGAAATGACCTCGCCGCCCATTTTCCCGCAAATTTCTAGAACGCCCGCTCGATGGAGAAATCGACAGCCTCCAGAAGCGCCTCTTTTATCTCGCTCTCCTCGAAGATGCCGAGGGCGTCTTTGGCCATGGCGCCGTAGTGGCGCGCCCGCTCGATCGTATCTTCAAGCGCCGAATGTTTCTGGATGATCTCGAGCGCCTGCTCGAGGTCGCCCTCCTCCTGCTTGCCATCCTCGACCACCCGTTTCCAGAAGGCACGCTCCTCCGCATTGCCGCGGCGGAAGGCGAGCAGGATGGGGAGCGTCACCTTGCCTTCGCGGAAGTCATCGCCGATGGTCTTGCCGAGCGCCCCCTGCTCGGCGGAATAGTCAAGCGCATCATCGACAAGCTGGAAAGCAATGCCGAGATTGCGGCCGAAGCTTTGCAGGGCCTGGGCCTCCGCTTTCGGGCGGTCGGCAACCACGGCGCCGACCTCGCAGGCCGCAGCGAAAAGCGCGGCGGTCTTGGAGGAGATGACCTGAAGATAGCTGTCTTCCGTCGTGTTGGTGTCGCCGACATTCATGAGCTGCATCACCTCGCCCTCGGCGATCACGGCGGAGGCGTTGGAGAGGATCGAGAGGACCTCCAGCGAGCCATCCTCGACCATCAGCTGGAAGGACCGGCTGAACAGGAAATCGCCGACTAGCACGCTCGCCTGATTGCCCCAGAGGACATTGGCGGTCTCGTTCCCGCGGCGAAGATCGCTCTCATCCACCACATCGTCATGCAGCAGCGTCGCCGTATGGATAAACTCGACACAGGCCGCGAGCTTCTTCGCCCGGTCCCCCTCATAGCCGCAAAGCTTTGCCGCGCCGAGGGTGAGGACAGGGCGCAGACGTTTGCCGCCCGCCGCGATCAGATGCCGCGCGAGGGTGGGGATCAGCTCCACCTCGCTGTGCATGCGTTCGAGAATGATGTCATTGGTGTCGGCAAGATCCTTTTCGACAATCTTCATCAGCCGCGTGATCGACGCCTTCGTTCCGCGGTCATTCTGTCTGTCGAGATTTACGATAATGGCCAATTTTCCCTCATTCGTCGGATCGCCAAGAAACTTTTTTAATTAAGAGCATAGCTTAAGATTGCGAAGGGTCAAGTAAGCGCGATATATTCGCCGGTCAAGCAAATTTTGAGGATTTGAGGGGGGGCAAGTGAAGGAACTGATACGAAGTAACGATCCGGTGCTGCTGTCTTATTTAATGAGCGTGCTGGAAGAGGAGAATATCGAGGCGATCCTGCTCGATGAGCATACCTCCGTTCTGGAGGGGAGCATCGGCGCGATCCAGCGGCGGGTGATGGTGCTGGCCGAGGATTTGGCCCGGGCCAAGCAAATCCTCGCGGATATCGGGGAGGGACCCGAGGAATGACAGGGACCCGGGTAATATGGACAAGGTAATTGATCAGCCGGAATTGGCAGAAACCCTGACCACGGACCGGTTCCTGGGCGGCGCCCTTTCGGTGACGCAGCCGCGCGACGGCTTTCGCGCCGGTTCCGATGCGGTATTGCTGGCGGCGGCGGTTGAGGCGAAACCCGGCGAGACGCTTCTCGATGTCGGCGCAGGTGTCGGCACGGCGGGCCTCTGCGCGCTCCATCGCCTTGCTGACTGCACCCTCTGGGGAATCGAGCTACAACCGGAGCTGGCCGCACTCGCCCGCCTGAATGCGGAAAAGAATGGCGTTGCCGAGCGGCTGCGGGTGATCGAGGCGGACATCGGCGCGCGCAAGTCCTTTGCGGATCAAGCGGGCCCGGGCGGCAAATCCTTCCTTGAGGCCGGGTTCGACCATGTGTTCACCAACCCCCCCTTTTACGGCAAGGGCCGGGGGTACGATGCCAAGACGGCAGGTCGCACCCTCGCGCGGATGGAGGGGAGCGTGCCGCTGCAGGACTGGCTACAATTCTGCGTCGCGCGGACAAAGCCGAAGGGCACGGTCACGGTGATCCACCGGGCGGAGCGGCTGCAGGAGATACTCTCGCTGCTCTCAAGCGGTTGCGGCAGCCTGAAGGTCATCCCGCTCTGGCCGGAGGCGGGTACGGCCGCCAAGCGCGTCATCGTGCAGGGAATAAAGGGCGACAAGGGCCCGCTGGAGCTGACGGCGGGGCTCGTCCTGCATGAAAGCGGCGGCAAGCCGACCGAGGCGGCGGAACGCATATCGCGCTTTGGCGCGACTTTTACGGATGTCCTGTCACAATAAAGACTTGTACGGAGCGGTTAAATCCTTAACTTAACGCCATGAAAATAAAAGAACTGATCAAGAAGACGCCGTTCAAGCGGTTTTTCGACAAATCACCGCTGGTGGCCGTGTTGCCGCTGCACGGCGTGATTGCCTCCGGCGGTAGCAAGCTGCGCGGGGAAAATCTCAATCTGGCAAGCCTGGAAGAGCAGATCGAGACGGCGTTCGAGATGAAGGGCGTGTCGGCGGTGGCGCTGCTGATCAATTCGCCCGGCGGCTCGCCGGTGCAATCCTCGCTGATTTTCGATCGCATCCGGCAGTTCGCGGACGAGAAGGAAGTGCCTGTCTATGCCTTCGCCGAGGATGTGATGGCGTCGGGCGGTTACTGGCTCGGCCTCTGCGCGGACGAGATTTACATCAACAAGAACTCGGTCATCGGCTCCATCGGCGTTGTCTCCGCCGGGTTCGGCTTTCCCGGCCTGCTGGAAAAACTCGGCGTCGACCGGCGGCTCTATTCGGCGGGGGAGAACAAGGTCAAGCTGGACCCGTTCAGCCCGGAGAAGGAGGACGATATCCTCTGGCTGAAGAAAATCCAGGGCGAAATCCATGACAACTTCAAGGATCTGGTGAAAACCCGACGCGGCGAGCGGCTGAAAAAGCGTAAAGACAAGGAGCTGTTTTCCGGTGATATCTGGGTTGGCGAGAAGGCGGTTGATCTCGGCCTTGTCGACGGCATTGCGGATATGCGATCCTTCTGTCGGGAAAAATACGGCGACAAGGTGCGCTTCAAGAAGCTCGGGGGCCGGCGCGGCTTTCTTGCAAAGAAGCTCGGCCTTGAGAAGCAGGCCATCGGCGCGGACGCGGTCGAGGCCCTGACCGAAGCGATCCGCAATCAGGCGGCCTGGGGCCGGTTCGGCCTGTGATTCGCGGGCTTTAGAAGAGGGGGAAGCGGCAAATGTTCTCACCAATGAAAATCATCCTGATCCTGCTGGTGATCGGCGCCGTCTTCCTTGCCCATCGCATTTACCGCAATACGATTGTCCCGAACCTTGAAAAATCAAGGAAGAACAAGGAATTCAAGGGCAGTTCCGCCGACAAGATGCTCGATCTGGAGGAATGCCCGCGCTGCGGTTCCTTCGTTGCCGACCTTAGTGAACATTCCTGTAAGGATAAATAGCCGAAAGCCGCCTGTGGCCGGTTGACCCGTCAACTTCTGCGCTTTATGTTGCGGCGCAACTCTTCTTACAAGGTCAGTAGTAGCATGGCGGATAATGTGGCGTCCGCGCCGTCCAATTCCCTTCAGGATCTCATCCTGACATTACAACATTTCTGGTCCTCCAAAGGCTGCGTGATCCTGCAGCCCTACGATATGGAAGTGGGGGCCGGCACCTTTCATCCAGCCACGACCCTGCGTTCTCTCGGCCCCGAGCCGTGGAAGACCGCCTATGTGCAGCCGTCACGTCGCCCGACCGATGGCCGCTACGGCGAGAACCCGAACCGCACGCAGCATTACTACCAGTTTCAGGTGCTGCTGAAACCGTCTCCCGACAATATTCAGGAACTGTATCTCGAGAGCATCTACGCCCTCGGCATCGACCCTAAAAACCATGACATCCGCTTTGTCGAGGATGACTGGGAAAGCCCGACGCTCGGCGCCTGGGGCCTTGGCTGGGAAGTCTGGTGCGACGGCATGGAGGTGAGTCAGTTCACCTTCTTCCAGCAGGTTGGCGGCTATGAATGCAGTCCCGTTTCCGGCGAACTGACATATGGCCTTGAACGCCTTGCGATGTATGTGCAGGGCGTGGACAGCATGTTCGACCTCAAATGGAATAACGACGGCGTCACCTATGCCGATGTTTTCTTGCAGAACGAGCAGGAATTCTCCGCCTATAACTTCGAGCATTCGAATGTCGATATTCTGCTGCGCCATTTTGAGGATGCGGAAATCCAGTGCCGGGAAATTCTGGACGCAGGGTTGGCGCTGCCGGCCTATGACCAGTGCATGAAAGCGAGCCATATCTTCAACCTGCTGGATGCGCGCGGCGTGATCAGCGTGACCGAGCGCGCGGCCTATATCGGGCGGGTGCGGGCGCTGGCGCGGGCCTGCTGCGGGCAGTGGCTGAAATCCCGTGGTCACCTCAAGGAGGAGGCGTAAATGGCGGAACTGCTGTTGGAGCTATTCTCCGAGGAAATTCCCGCGCGCATGCAGAACAAGGCTGCCGAGGATCTGGCGCGGCTGGTCGGCAATGGTCTGAAAGAGGCCGGGCTCGAATTCGAGTCGGCCCGCGGCTATGTCAGCGCCCGGCGGCTTGCCGTCGCGGTCGAGGGCCTGCCGACGGAACAGCTTGATACGTTCGAGGAAAAGCGCGGTCCCCGCGTTGGTGCGCCCGACAAGGCGATCGAGGGTTTCATGAAGTCCGCCGGTCTCACCCGCGACCAGCTGGAGGAGCGGGAAACGGAGAAAGGCGCCTTCTATTACGCGGTGATTGAATCCAAGGGGCGCGCGACTATCGACGTGCTGCCCGATCTTCTGAATAGCGCGATTTCGGCGCTGCCATGGCCCAAGCCGATGAAATGGGGCGCGTATTCCGCGCGCTGGGTGCGGCCGCTGCATAACATCCTTTGCCTGTTCGACGGCGCGGTCGTGCCGCTCAAATGGGAACATCTCAGTGCCAATGACCAGACCTTCGGCCATCGTTTCATGGCGCCGGAGGCGATCATGGTCAAGGATTTCGCCGATTATCAGGCGCGACTCAAGAACGCCTATGTGGTACTCGATGCGGCGGACCGGGCACGGATGATCAAGGCGGACGCGACCCGTCTCGCGGAAGTCGAGGGGCTCTCGCTTATTGACGATCCGGCATTGCTGACCGAAGTTGCCGGTCTCGTTGAATGGCCGGAGAGTCTGATCGGGTCCATCGACACCAGCTTCCTTGAGGTGCCGGAGGAGGCGCTCATCTCCGCCATGCGCAGCCACCAGAAATATTTCTCGCTTCAAGGGCCGGATGGCAAGATGGCGCCGCGCTTTATCGTGGTGGCGAACCTGCGCGCCGAGGATGGCGGACGGATGATCACTGAGGGGAACGAGCGGGTGCTGAGTGCCCGGCTCTCGGATGCCAAGTTTTTCTGGGACAAGGACCGCGAGACGAGCTTGGAGAGCCGCGTACCCGATCTTGAGAAGATCATCTTCCATGCGAAGCTTGGTACGGTGCGCGAGAAGGTCGCGCGGATCAAGACGCTCGCCGCCGAAATCGCTCCCTATGTACCCAACTCGGATGTCGAGCTTGCGGACCGGGCGGCGCTGCTCTCTAAGGCCGACCTGACGACCGAGATGGTAGGCGAGTTTGCCGATCTGCAAGGGCTGATGGGCCGCTATTACGCTCTCCATGACGGAGAGAACGAAGCCATCGCCACGGCCATTGAGGAACATTATTCGCCGCTCGGGCCGAATGATAGCTGCCCGTCGGAGCCAACCAGCGTTATCGTGGCGCTGGCCGACAAGATCGATACGCTGACCGGCTTCTTCGCCATTGACGAAAAGCCGACCGGATCGAAGGACCCTTATGCCCTCCGCCGCGCGGCGCTCGGTGTCATCCGGCTGGTGCTGGAGAATGAGCTTCGCCTGCCGCTTTTGCAGATATTCACAGAAGCTGTAAAATTACATAAAGTATCTTCTGTTTTTAATGTGAATGAACTCTTTGATTTTTTTGTCGACCGATTAAAGGTGCATTTAAAAGAGAAAAATGTTCGGCATGATTACATCGCGGCGGTCATTGAGCTTGGAGATGATGATCTTGTTCGGCTAATGGCGCGGATTGAGGCCCTAACAAAATTCTTAAATTCAGACGATGGAGCGAATTTGCTGACTGCTTACCGGCGGGCCGCCAATATTCTTCGCATAGAGGAGAAGAAGGACGGTATCTCATATGATCAGGCAATTGATGAATCGCTCTTAACTGATCCTGCTGAAAAATCACTTTATGATCGGATTGTTGAAGTATCTAGCTTAGTAGAAGGAGCGTTGGCTCACGAAGAATTTGAGGCCGCAGGGACAGCTGCTGCGAGACTTCGAAAACCTGTAGATACTTTCTTTGATGAAGTAACAGTTAACTCCGATGATACGAATCTTCGGGCGAACCGCTTAAAGCTTCTCTCAGGAATCCGCAATCTCTTAGATAGACAATGGGATTTATCAAAAATTGAAGCGACGATTTTAGAAGTGCAAAACGCATCAATAAAATTGAGCACTAAAGAAGTGACGATAAAAACGAAATAGAAGGCTAATTTTTACTTTTGGCGCGTACAAAGAGTTGAGACAAATATTAAGAAGGACGATTTGACGATGACGAAGTGGGTATATTCTTTCGGCGATGGCAAGGCGGACGGCACGGCGGACATGCGCAATCTGCTGGGCGGCAAGGGGGCCAACCTGGCGGAGATGAGCAATCTCGGACTGCCGGTGCCCTCGGGATTTACCATCACGACGGAAGTCTGCACGGCCTATCTTGAAAATGACAAGGTCTATCCCGATACGCTTGCGGATCAGGTCGATGCGGCCATTGACGCGATCGAGAAATCCGTCGGCGGCGGGTTTGGCGATGCAGTGCAGCCGCTGCTTGTCTCGGTGCGCTCCGGTGCCCGCGCCTCGATGCCCGGCATGATGGACACCGTCCTCAACCTTGGCCTCAATGATGAGACCGTGCAGGGGCTGGAAGCCCAGAGCGGCGACAAGCGCTTCGCCTATGACAGCTACCGCCGCTTTATCCAGATGTATTCCGATGTCGTCCTCGGGGTGGAGCATTACCATTTCGAGGAACTTCTCGAAATCATGAAGGAAGAGAACGGCTATCTGCTCGATACCGACATGGCCGCCGATGACTGGGAACGGCTCGTCGTTCAGTACAAGGCGAAGGTCGAGGAGGAACTCGGCCGGCCTTTCCCGCAGGATGTGCAGGATCAGCTCTGGGGCGCCATCGGCGCGGTCTTCAGTTCCTGGACGAACCAGCGGGCTATTACCTATCGCCGCCTGCATGATATCCCGGCAAGCTGGGGCACGGCGGTGAATGTGCAGGCCATGGTGTTCGGCAATATGGGCGATGACAGCGCGACCGGCGTTGCCTTCACCCGCGATCCCTCGACCGGACAGAAAATCTTCTACGGCGAATTCCTGGTGAATGCGCAAGGCGAGG
>PAKP01000018.1 GCA_002706985.1 Sneathiella sp.
CTTTTTTATGCCATTTTATGCCAAACAGAGACTACGTCGCATTAGTCTGACAGCACCGATCAGATTTTTCCATTTCAGCCAAAGTCGTCAGAGCGCCGATCAAGACGCTGTCGTCGTCTTCCAGTGAGATGCCGCTTAGTTCAGGAATGTCCCGCAATACGACCAGCCGTGACGGGCTAAAGATGCCGGACTTCATCATTAACATAAGCGCAGTGCCACCAGAAAAGGGCCGAACCATAGGATCATCCGTGTCAAGAAGGTTGATCGCATCCTGAAGGGATTTTGGTTTAAGAATTTCATAACTCATGTGGCGGCCTCCTCATGAGTAAAGGCGGTGATGAGATTTGCGGCAAATTCCTTTTCCATCTCGCGCGCCTTGGATTTCAACACTGGTTGGCCGATAGAACCTAGTTTTCCCGCCATGACCATATCAATTTCATAGGCAACTTCGGTTCCGTCAGATGTTTCCGACAGAATGACCGATGAAGTTGAAGAGAGCCTTCCGGCGCTGCCGATCGGTTTACCTTCTGACTTGGCGACTACGCGTTCTGGGCGAACCTGTTCTATAATCTCCACGGAGATGTCAAAACGAAACCGGATAAAGGCAATTTTGGTGGCGAGAACGGCTTTGTAATGAGTCGGATCAATCTCCTCCAGGTCCTCAACTCCTTGAACGCAGGAAGCAAAGAACTGGGGGTCATTCAGCTTGTCAAAAACAGCCGCGCGTGGGGCCGGCACGGTAATGCTACCAGTGAATTTCATAGTTAGGCCTTTCGGGCAAGTGTGATTAATCTATCTGCGATCAGGGTAGGGTGTTCTAGAGGAGTCAGGTGACGGCCGCCCTGAATGACTTCCAGTGTTGAGCCAGAGATTCCCTCATGAAGAACTTGGGCCATTTCCAATGGCGTGGCGTAGTCTTCTTCGCCAACAATGACAGCGGTTGGCATCGTCAACTCATTCAAATTTGATCTAAGATCAAATCCGCCAAGCATATGGCAGGTGGCTGAATAAGAATCCAGATCATTGGCAACAAAGGTGTCGATACAGAATTGCACGATGTCTGGATTATCCTTACGGAATTTATCGGAAAACCATCTGCTCTCCTGAAAATCCGTCATGCTTTGAAGACCCTTGGTGCGTGCAGCATTGGCGCGTTTGGCCCAGTCATCTGGTGCCGTCGGACCATAGCAGGATGTAGTATCAATCAACCCGAGAGCTGACGTGCGGTTCGGAAATTTAACAGCGAATTGCAGCGCGACTGCGCCGCCAAGTGAAGCCCCCGCAACCAACGATTTTTCCCAGCCAGTCTGTTCAAGAACATCGGCAACATCACTTGCAAATAGCTCAAGGCTGTATGGTCCAGCCGCCTTTTCCGAGGCACCATGGCCACGGCAATCAACGGCAATGATTTCAGCCGAGTTTCTTAATTCCTTTATTACGGGAATCCAAAATTTGTGATCCATGGCCAACGAATGCACCAGTGTGATTTTTGGTGCGCCTTCGTTTTTCAAATGGGCATATGTAATAGATGTTCCGTCACGTACTGTGTGACTTTCTGTTTTCAGATCTGCAAGTTCGTTGGATGTGATGTCAGACAACACATTTGCCTCCAATTATTTTTTGTTTTGCGGGTCCCCGCTATATTGGCAAAATTTTGGAGCTTTGGGTCAGTATTGCGCAAACGAAAGGAATTTAATGAGCCCCTGAGGAAATTTCGGCGGCGGGACAACTGTATTGCATCTTCCTATTGAGGCGAGCTGCAGGGGGGGCTACTTATAACCTCCCTATTAAATTTACTGTTTCTCTTCCGGGCCAATGAATATTCTTGAGGGGCAGAGGAAAATTTCATCATTTGTATCTCCGGGCATCTCCTATCAAGTTTCTCCTGCAAGACGTCACCGGTTATTGACATCGCCTTGGAAATACACAGTCTGGGGAATGCATTTAAACTATTGCTCTTCATTTTCCGTTTGAGAGCGGATTGTATAGGAGCGCGGCGGTATTCATTACTTGTGAATGCCATGCTTTCATGAATGCATTTCCGACGTACTGCGCACTTTACCATGGCCGGACTGTCAGAAACAGAAAAGCAGAACAGACGCTGTTGCTCTGATCGACCTAGTAGGTCGGTTTGCCTCAGTTGTCATTATAAGGAGGGAATGAATGTCAGATGCCGCATCAGCTGCCGAAGGTCTAAAAGAATATGGAATGTATATAAACGGTGAAATGGTTCCCGGGTTGTCCGGTCGAACCATCAAGAGCGATGACCCTTTTAAGGGTGAGCCATGGGCCGTTGTTCCAGATGGAAATAACGCTGATGTCGATGCCGCAGTAGCCGCCGCGCGTCAGGCGTTTGACAGCGGACCTTGGAGTCGCATGACCGCAATGGAGCGCGCGCGTCTTCTGAGGAAACTGGGAGATATCATCGCACGCGATGCAGAAGAGCTTGCCCGGTGTGAGTGCCGTGACAACGGAAAACTCTACCGCGAAATGTTGGGTCAGTGGCAGTATTTGCCGGAGTGGTTTTATTATTACGCGGGTATGGGCGATAAGCTCCAGGGGAGCACCATTCCTTCTGACCGTCCGAACTTCTTTATTTATACTCGGCATGAACCTATTGGGGTTGTCGGCGCGGTGACGCCGTGGAACTCTCCGGGCCTGTTGTTGATTTTCAAGCTGGCCGCCGGATTGGCAGCGGGCTGCACTTTTGTTGTGAAGCCGTCTGAATTTACATCGGTCTCGACCCTTGAATTGGCAAAGCGTCTGGAAGAAGCAGGATTTCCTCCTGGTGTTTTCAATGTTGTAACAGGGCAGGGAAGCATTGGCGCGCATCTGGTTGAACATCCGGATATTGATAAAATTGCTTTCACCGGTGCGACCGAAACAGGGAAGCGAATTGCCGCTTCCGCTGCAAAAAATCTTACGCGTGTTTCTCTCGAGCTGGGCGGGAAATCTCCGAATGTGATTTTTGATGACGCAGACATTGAAGTAGCAGTTAATGGCGCTATCGCGGGAATTTTCGGTGCAACCGGTCAGACCTGCATGGCTGGATCAAGATTGCTGGTTCAAAAGAACATTTATGATCGGGTTGTCGAACATTTAGTGAAGAGAACCCAGACAATCAAGCTTGGGGATCCAATGGCGGAATCAACGGAATTGGGCCCCGTTGCAAACGAACCCCAATTCGCAAAAGTCATGGAGTATATCGATATTGCAAAAGCGGAGGGAGCGACATGCGCCTATGGCGGACAGAGAGACCCTGAGCTTGGCGGTAATTTTATTCAGCCAACGATTTTTACTGGTGTTCATAACGGTATGCGGATTGCCCAGGAAGAGGTGTTCGGTCCGATACTTGCTGTTATCCCGTTCGAAAATGAGGAAGAGGCAATTGCGATCGCGAATGATACACGCTTTGGTCTAGCCGCAGCTGTGTGGACGCAAAATGTACATCGGGCGCATCGCGTTGCTCACCAGCTCAATGCCGGGACTGTGTGGATTAATGCTTATCGTGTCGTTTCCTATGCCGCACCTTTCGGCGGCTTTAAGGAAAGCGGTTTGGGTCGTGAGAACGGTGTCGAGGCCATTAAGGAATTCACAGAAACCAAGTCTGTATTCGTTGAACTGTCAGGGGAGGTACGCGATCCCTTCCGGCTGGGGTAAGGCATTTAAATTAGAGCTTTGAATGCTGATCTTATTTTGAGGTGCCAGCTAGCTAAAATTCAAGAGTTTTAGTGGCACTGTCAGAGGAAAACCGATCTTTGACCGGATCTTAGAAATTCCATAGAATTCTGGAATGAAAAATAAGAACCCCTTCCGCTATTTCAAAACCTCACCTGAGATCATCCGCCTGGCCGTGATGATGTACGTCAGATTTCCGCTTTCTCTACGAAATGTCGAAGACCTTCTTCATGAACGAGGCATCGATATTTGCCATGAGACTGTGCGTTATTGGTGGAACCGGTTCGGTCCGTTGTTCGCGAGTGAAATACGGAAGAAACGACTTCATCCTCCCCAAAATCATTCCAACTGGCGATGGCATCTCGATGAAGTCTTCGTAATGATCAATGGGGAAACATATTATTTGTGGCGTGCTGTTGATCATGAGGGAGAAGTTCTGGAAGCCTTTGTTTCCAGGCGCCGCGACCGCAAGGCAGCAATGGTTTTTCTTAAGAAAATAATGAAACGGTATGGGAAACCTCGTATCATTGTTACAGACAGGTTACGTTCGTATCGTGCCGCAATGAAGATAATTGGAAATGAGACATCACAAGAAACAGGCCGCTGGTTGAACAATCGCTGTGAGAACTCCCATCTCCCGTTCCGGCGACGAGAGCAGGCGATGCTGAAATTCAGGCGCTTGCGAAGCTAGCAGAAATTTGTCTCTATTCACGCATCCGTCCATAACCACTTTAACCATGAACGCCACTTAGCCAGCCGAGAAGAATTCAAGCTTCAGAGAAATGCCGCACTGGTCGAGTGGCAGCAACTTAGTGCGGCATAATAGAGGGACTTTTGTGCCATTTTACGCCATACGGAGACTACGTCGCATTAGTCTGACAGCACCATTTTCCACACTAATTGCGGTATAATCATTCATTTTACACTCTCTATTAGAGCATTAATTCATCTAAATATTTTATTTACGCGAACCCGGACGGTAATTTACCGTTAAAACTGTTCACATTCTATTAATGACTATTACTGCTGCCTGGTCATTGTTGATAAATTTCATAACACTGTCCGTATTATCTACACTAGTTTCCTTCAATATCTTGCAGTGAATAGAGATTACGCTGGCGGTTTCTCTGTCATGGTCGGTAGCATGGCAACGGCGTGATTGCGCAAATATATGTCGCACAGGAACGAGACTGATTTTTTCTGATAGCGCTCACTTACAAGATGTTTCGTTACTTCATAAGAAGTTTTTCGATCCGCATATAATATTCCTATAATATCAGAAATACCTAAATGGAATTTAGTTCAAGAATAGAAAAATTTTTCTAATTCAACAGAATAATGAATATATATTGACGTATCCATATAATGAAAATATTGGTCGGATTCACCCTGTATCCCCGGTTATACAAACGATTGTTCAATTTTTTTTGACCGATTCATAAAAAAATAAATTTATACGGTTGTGTTATTTACAGAATCTTGCTGTAATTAGAAAAGACAGGAAGGTGAACAGATGGATATATTTTATCCACTGGATATAACAAGAGGGGACCAATTTGGTTGATACAGCGGAGGGGCATGCGTTCGTCGAATTCGATCGCGTGCAGAAGAGTTATGACGGCGAGACGCTGGTCGTCAAAGACCTGAATCTCTCGATGCCGAAAGGCGAATTCTTGACAATGCTGGGACCATCGGGATCGGGAAAGACAACTTGTCTGATGATGCTGGCGGGATTTGAGACGGCAACGCACGGCGATATTCGTCTGGATGGGCAGGGGATCAACAATATTCCGCCGCATAAGCGCGGGATTGGCATGGTGTTTCAGAATTATGCCCTCTTTCCCCATATGACGGTGAATGAAAATCTCGCCTTTCCGCTTGAAATTCGCAAGATGGGCAAGGCCGAGCGCGAGGAGAAAGTCAAACGCGCGCTGGAAATGGTGCAGATGGGGGCCTTTGGCGCCCGCCGCATCGCCCAGTTGTCTGGCGGACAGCAGCAACGTATTGCGCTGGCGCGGGCATTGGTTTTTGATCCCAGCCTGGTTCTGATGGATGAGCCTCTGGGCGCGCTCGATAAGCAGCTGCGAGAGCATATGCAATTTGAGATCAAGCGCATTGCCGATGATCTGGACATAACAGTTGTCTATGTGACCCATGACCAGACGGAAGCCCTGACTATGTCAGATCGGGTTGCGGTATTTGATGACGGGCGTATCCAGCAGCTGGCGCCGCCGGATCAGCTCTATGAAGAGCCCGAAAACAGTTTTGTTGCTCAGTTCATTGGCGAGAACAACACGCTTGAAGGCGTTGTCGAGGAGATCAGGAACGATCAGGCGCTGGTTCGTCTTGACGGCGGCGGACTGATTGACACGACGCCTGTGAACGTCAGCAAGGTTGGAGAACGCACGAAAGTCTCTATTCGCCCGGAAAGGGTTGAATTCGGCCGTGATCGTCTCGGTGAAGATGCCCATACGCTCAATGCGGAAGTGCTTGAGTTTATTTATATGGGCGACATCTTTCGGACACGGCTGAGGGTCGCGGGAAATGACGACTTCATTGTGAAGACACGCAATGCTGTCAATCAGGTCCGGTTTGAACCGGGTCAGCAGATTGAGATCGGGTGGCTGGCACAAGATTGCCGGGCACTGGATGCTTGATGGCAGGATAAGTCCCCGGCAGTGGCCTTGAATGGGCTAACTGTGCGGGGATACCCGTAGACCAATTAGTATCAAAATAAACTAACTGAAAAATTCCAGAGGAGGATTTTATGAAGGTATTTACGAAGCTGTCGATTGCGATAGCGTTTACGGCTGTCACGGCGACAGCGGTAACCGCCGCCGATATGGCAGACGAAATGACCATTGTGTCCTGGGGTGGTGCTTACTCAAATTCCCAGATGAAAGCCTATCACGAGCCCTACATGGAGAAGACCGGCATTAAGATCATTAATGACGAAAGCTCCAACGAAGCAGTTGCGAAGCTGCGTGCAATGGACGAAGCTGGCAATGTGACCTGGGACCTTGTGGATGTTGTCGCATCCGATGCCATTCGTCTTTGTGACGAGGGTCTGGCTGCGGAAATCGACCATGACGAAGTCCTGGCGGCCGCGCCAGATGGGACGCCGGCAAGTGAAGACTTCGGCGAGTTGATTGTTTCCGACTGCTTCATTCCGCAGATCGTTTATTCCACTGCTTTCGGATATCGTACCGACATGGTTGGCGATAAAGCACCGACGGATGTTTGTGCAATTTTCGATACCAAAACGTGGCCTGGAAAGCGGTCACTGGAAAAGCGTCCGATTAACAATATGGAATGGGCGCTACTGTGCGATGGTGTCGCCAAGGAAGATGTTTATGATGTTCTCGCAACGGAAGAAGGGCAGGAACAGGCCCTTGCCAAGCTGGGCACGATCAAAGATGACGTGATCTGGTGGTCTGCTGGCGCCGATACGCCGCAGCTTCTGGCCGATGGCGAAGTCGTGATGGGTTCAACATATAACGGCCGTCTTTTCTCAGTCATTGAAGAGCAGAACCAGCCTGTCGCCATGCTCTGGGACGCCCAGGTGTTTGATCTTGACGGCTGGATTGTTCCGGCTGGCCTCAGCGATGAGCGCAAGGCTCGCGTAATGGACTATCTGAAGTTCGCGACGGATACCCAGCGTCTTGCCGATCAGGCGAAATATATCTCTTACGGTCCGGCTCGGAAGTCATCCGCACCGCTGGTTGGCAAGCATGCCGAGCTTGGTATTGATATGGCGCCGCATATGCCGACTGATCCAAACAATGCCAAGAATACGTTCCTGTATAACTACGAGTTCTGGGCGGATTATCGCGACGATATCGACGCGAAATTCCAGGCCTGGTTGGCTCAGTAAGACTAAAAGAGAGCAGGTGCATCGCACCTGCTCTTTTACTATGCCGACAGGGAGATGCCGGCGAATTTTGTGAACTAGAAATGGCGACTGAAGAATGAGTGACTCCACCGATAATGGTCCCGTGCTAGCCGCTGATGGGACACCTCTAAAGCGCAGCCTCAGGCGTTCTCTCAGGATGCAAAAGCTCAGGGCGCTGCTGCTGATTTCCCCATTGCTGGCATTCATTCTGATTACATTTATTGCGCCTATCGCGGATATGTTGTTTCGGTCGGTGGAAAACAAGATTGTCGAGGAAACGCTGCCGCATACCGTTGCCCTGATCGACTCAGGCGGAGACATTGAAACGGTCGTTCCGGGTGAAAAAGTCTTTTCTGCGCTTTACGTCGATATGTTCGTGGCGGCAGAAAAAAAGGAACACACACGGCTTGGCACACGCCTCAATTATGAAGAATCAGGGATTTCTTCCCTTTTCCGGAAATCCGGACGGCGCGTCGATCGCCTCGATGTAGAAGTTTACAGAGAACAATTTGAAAATATTGATCCCAGCTGGGGCGAAATTGCGACCTGGCAATCCCTTGCTGATAATTCGGATGCCAGTGATATGCTGCCTCGGGCCATGTGGGCCTATAATGCCTGGCGGGACTATCTGATCGCAGACGGTGACAATCCGGATGAAGAAGAGCTCGAAGATTTTATTTATGTCGCCCTGTATGATGATCTGATCGCCCTTGAAGATGCTTCTGAAGCGGGTGATCTTATTCAAAGAAGCGCGAATGCCGTACCGGATTTCGAGACCGTCAATTTCAAGGAAGCCTTTATCGGATTTGACAAGGACTGGGGGGCTGAAGACGTCTGGAAGACCATCAGAACCTACTCTCCGCCCTATACTGAGGGATATTTTCTGAATGCCATAGACCTTCAAAAGGAATTTGAAGGTTACTCGGTAAGGCCCGAGAATGAGCGGATATATGGCGTCCTGTTCATGCGGACCCTGTTTATGTCTCTTGTGATCACGGGCTGCGCCATTCTGCTAGGTTATCCGATTGCATGGTTGATGTCGAACCGTCCCATGCGGGAGGCCAATCTGCTCATGATCATGGTTCTGCTGCCATTCTGGACATCGCTGTTGGTCCGGACGTCAGCGTGGAAAGTCATGCTACAGCAACAGGGGGTGATCAACGATACTCTCGTCTGGCTGAATATAGTCGATGAGGCCGGGCGCCTGGTACTGATCAATAACCAGTTCGGTACCATTGTCGCCATGACCCATATATTGCTGCCCTTTATGGTGCTGCCGCTTTATTCGGTTATGCGCACAATCCCGGAAACCTACACCCGCGCCGCGAAATCGCTTGGCGCGACAAACTGGACGGCTTTCTGGCGGGTGTATTTCCCGCTTTCCGTCCCCGGCATTGGCGCCGGTTCAATTCTCGTGTTCATCCTCTCGATCGGTTACTACATCACACCGGAAATCGTAGGTGGTACAACGGGTACGTTTATTTCCAACCGGATCGCCTATCACATTTCCAGTTCTCTCAACTGGGGCCTTGCCGCCGCTCTCGGCACGATCCTGCTCGCCGTCGTCTTGCTGCTCTACTGGGTATATGACCGGATAGTCGGCATCGATAACGTCAAGTTGGGGGGGTGAAGCCATGAATACGCAAAAGATAGAACAAACCGTCGTTCCCTCAAACCAGCTTGTGGCAGGAGGAGGGGCCTTCTTCGCCGCCGTATTCGGTTTGCTGTTCGGCATGACGCAGGATATTCCGCTGATTGGTATGATTGGCGGTCTGGTGCTCGGCGGTATCGTTGCCTTCGGTATTGTGAAAATCGATAAATCCCGGCGGATTTCACAGATTGTGATGGTCATTCTCGGATTAATATTCGGCTATCTGCAGGCGCAGATTTCCGGGGCCATCATTGGCGCCATTTTTGGCTGGGTTTTCACCTGGTTTGTCTTCTGGCTTGCAACAGGGCAATACCGTCGGCGGCTGCCATCTTATGCGACCCCGGGTCAGGTCCTGTGGCACCATACCTTTGTGGTGATCTGCTGGGCGATTTTTATTTTCCTGATTACACCGATCATCGTCGTGATGCCGCTCAGCTTTAATGCCGAGAATTTCTTCACCTTTACGCCAGAGATGCTGAATTTTGATCCGGCAGGCTATTCTCTCAAGCATTACGAGGATTTCTTCACGAATTCCGACTGGCAGGGTGCACTTAAAAACAGTTTTGCGATTGCGCCTGTTGCGACATTGATCTCGGTTTCCCTAGGAACCTTGGCGGCCATCGGGCTGAGCCAGCCGTTCGTGCCGTTTCGCCGGGCGATTATGGCGATCCTGATTTCACCAATGATCATGCCGTTGATTATTTCTGCGGCCGGTATGTACTTCTTCTATAGCCGCGTCGGCCTGCAGGGGACGTATTTCGGTGTTGTCCTGGCCCATGCCGCTCTTGGTATCCCGTTTGTCATCATCACGGTGACGGCAACGCTCGTCGGCTTTGATCACAGCCTGACTCGGGCCGCCGCCAATCTTGGCGCCAATCCGGTGCGGACCTTCTTCAAGGTACAGATGCCGCTCATCCTGCCGGGTGTGATCTCTGGCGGCCTGTTTGCCTTCATTACCTCCTTCGATGAAGTCGTGGTCGTCTTGTTTGTGGGCTCGGCAGGGCAGAAGACACTGCCATGGCAAATGTTCACGGGCCTGCGCGAGCAGATCAGCCCGACAATCCTCGCTGTGGCGACGATCCTGGTGGTGCTGTCAATCCTGATGCTGACCACCCTCGAGATGCTTCGCAGACGCTCTGAACGCTTGCGGGGCATGACGCCGAGCTGAAGAGATACGCGAAATCAGCTGCGACGCCATTCATTGTCGAGAAAATGATTTAGTAAGAAGAGATGCTATGCTCTTCACCGCCCCGAATATCCGGGGCGGTGAAGGACCGCGTTAGGGCAGCGGCCGCCGATTATCAGGCGGCGGACCTCTTGGCTTCTACCAATTTGCAATTGGCATTTTCGATCAGCGCCTTATGCAGGATTTCGACAGCCTGATTATAGCTGCCATCCGGGAAGGCAAACTGGATATCGACGCCGCGTCCCGTGACATGGGAGGCCAGAAGCTCGAGGTCGGAGCTTTCGATTGCCGAGATTGCATCGCCAAGCAGGTTCTTGCCCCGCAGATTGGCCCCGATGGCCGAAACGATATCGACTTTGCGGGTTTGAATGTCCGCACCGGGCTGATGCTTCTGGATATTCTCGATCACACGGCGAATCTGCTTCATCGGTGCCGAGACATAGAAGGACATCGTGTTGGCATTCATGCTCCAGCTGACAAGCGGAACCTTGAAGCGGCGGAAAGCCGTAAGTGCAATCTCGCCGGAGCCGGGGATGCCGACCATATCCTGGTCAAAAATTTCCACCTCAAACGCATTTTCAAGACCTGTGATGATCTCGACACGAGCCTCTTCCGGTGTCCAGCTTTCATCAATAACCGTGCCGGGATGCTCCGGCTCGAACGTATTGAGGATGCGAAGGGGAATGCCCTGCTGCCGCAGACCTTTTGCCGCACGGGGATGAATGGCCTCCATGCCCATATTGGACAGCTGGTCGGCAACATCATAATTTGTCTGCCCGATAGGTCGTACCTTATCGGTTCCGACAATGCGGGGGTCGGCACTGGAAAGATGGAATTCCTTATGGATGACGGCCTCTTTGGCGTCGGTAACACAGGCGATTGCGGAAAATGTCACTTCTGAATATCCGCGCCCGTAAATTCCCATCAGGCCGTCGGCGGCCTGTGTGTAGCCGGTAACAATCGGCAATACCTTCTTGACGTCAATATCGACGAATGCATCACGGATACGATCTTCAAGGCTCATGCTTTCGCTTTCGCGCCAGCCCGAAAGATCGACAAACTCCGCATTTACACCCTTGCGGCGCAATAGCAGCATTGTGTTATGCGCACTATGGGCCTCGCCAATACCGCTGATCATCTCCCGCACGGTCATCAGATGCTCTTTCAGCTTGAAATGGCCGTACCCACAGATGCGCTGCAGATCGATCAGACAGCTGCGAACGCCCTCGACTCTTTCCTGCACGAAGCGGTCCGCGAGCTTGCGGTCAGCCTCGTCATCAAAAGCGTCGGCATTGAGCTCCAGCATATGGCTCTGAACCCTGGACAACGCGTCGCCCCAGGCCCAGTCATTCTCCGACCCGGCATAAAGTGCAAAAACGCCCGGTTCCCCCGTTTTTTTGTTTTCCAGCAGCATGTCGGTGATGCCGCCATAGGCCGAAACAACAAAAATCCGGTTATAAAGAGCGTCACCCTTTCTGTTCCCGATCAGGATGTTATCGAACACAACATCGATGTCAGACATCGAGGTTCCGCCAATCTTGTGGACGGTATGTGCCTTCTCGCCCTTTGCAGCCCTATCGCCGGCAGAGGCCTCACTCATTTTACGTGTCATTGGTTTCCCGTTTCCGCGCATCAAGCGTCTTGCAGCGCTTCATCGTTCAGTTTGTAGGCACCATCCGCATCATGGACCTCACGGCCATTAAGTGGGGGATTGAAAGTGCAGGCGAGTTGCATATCCTCTGTTCCGCCGCGCAGCAGATGCTGGTCATTCTTGTTCAGAATATAGACGGTGCCGGGCTCGATCTTGTAGATCTTGCCGTCGCTGACGGTTTCCACCTCGCCGTTTCCGGAAATACAGTAAACCGTCTCGAAATGGTTCTTGTACCAGATGGGCGTTTCCGTTCCGGCATAGATCGTCGTGATATGGAAGGAGAATCCCATCCCGTCATCCGCCAGGGACAGACGAACGCTCTGCCAAGTGTCGGTTTTTACGGTGCGGTTCGTGTTTTCACACTCCTTAAGCGTGCGAACAATCATAGTAGTCTCCTGAAATTATATTTAGTCGTATTGCTTCAGTTATTCTGCGGCGATGAGGTCGGAATTTTCCGCGTTGATCGCAGCGGCAAATGCCTGACCGAGAATGTCGAGGCCGCGAGCAAGCTCCTCGTCCGTAATGGTGAGGGAGGCGAGGCATTTTACGACTTCGCCATGCGCACCGGAAGTCTCGATGACCAGACCGCGCTTGAAGGACTCCTCTACGATGCGTCCTGCGAGATCACCGGATTTAACGACAATGCCACGCATCATGCCGCGTCCGCGAAGTTCAACGACATGTTCCGCACAGTTTTTCTGAATTGCTTCAAATCCCTTGCGTAACTTCTCGCCTTTATCCTTCACGCTGTTTGCGAAGCGGTCATCCTTCCAGAATTTCTCAATGGCGGCCGTGGCCGTCACGAAGGCATGGTTGTTGCCACGGAACGTCCCGTTGTGCTCGCCGGGTTCCCAGATATCGAGGTCCCGGTTGATCAGCGTGACCGCAAAGGGCAGGCCAAAGCCGGAAAGCGACTTCGAAAGTGTCACCATGTCCGGTTTAATACCGGCGGGTTCGAAGCTGAAGAAAGTACCCGTCCGTCCGCAACCGGCCTGAATATCATCGACGATAAGCAGGACGTCATGCTTGCGGCATATCTTTTCCACATTCTGCAGCCATTCCATGCGAGCGGCAGTCAGTCCGCCTTCACCCTGGACGCATTCGACAATAACGGCCGCCGGAAGATCAATGCCGCTGGACGGATCGCCGAGGGCGCGGTCGAGATATTCCGTGCTGTCCGTTTCCTTGCCGAGGTAACCGTCATAAGGCATGGCGGTGCCGCCCGGCATATCCACGCCCGCAGCGCCGCGGTGATGTTCGTTCCCCGTGGCCGCGAGGGCGCCAAGCGTTACCCCATGGAAGCCGTTGGTGAAGCTGATGATGTTGCTGCGTCCCTTTGCTTTGCGGGCCAGTTTCAGCGCGGCTTCAACAGCGTTTGCGCCGGTCGGACCAGTAAACTGCAACACATAGTCCATGTCGCGCGGCTTGAGAATATGTGCTTCAAACGCATCCAGAAAAGCGGCCTTAGCCCGTGTATGCATATCCAGGCCATGGGTAATGCCGCCGGAACCCAGATACTCCATCAGGGCATCCCGCATATCCGGATCATTATGACCATAGTTCAGGCTGCCGGCCCCGGCGAGGAAGTCTATGAATTCATTGCCTTCTTCGTCAGTCAGGATGGCTCCTTGTGCCTTGTCGAACACGACAGGGAAGGATCTGGCATAACTTTGAACTTGCGATTCACGTCTTTCAAAAATAGAGATGGCGACCTCACTTTTTTGCTGGGTTAAAAAATAGTCGTTTCATAAGCCATTGTGTTGCGATCCGGGTTCCGGATGCATCCGCTTAAACTGACTGGATTATAGGATTGCTCCGGTTCTATGCCGCGCTGGTGAGGGCTGACATGATGTCCGCCCGTTTGAACGGTCCGATATTCCACAGCATTTCCGTATTCTGCTGTCCATCGAAATGTTCTTCCTCATCGAACAGGACGTCCCTATCGACGTCCGCACCCATTTCCCGGGCGATCGAGTTGAAGACGCCGTGGGACGCCTTGTTGTCGGGCGTAATCGTCGTCTTGATATATTTCACCTTCTTTGCGGAAGAGCGATGCAGGATATCGAAAATCATGCGCTTGCCGAGAGACAAGCCGCGTGCTTCCGGTGCAACGGCAACCTGCCAGACGAAGAGGCTTTCTTCGTCTTCCGGGATCGTGTAACCGGACACAAAGCCAGCGACTTCCCCGTCGATTTCCGCCAGGGAACTGGTTTCGCTGAAGTGCGAGCACTGCAGCAGGTTACAATAGACCGAATTCTCGTCGAGAGGCTTGCACTTCTCCACCAGTTCGTTGATGGCAACGCCGTCTTCGGGGGTCGGGCGTCTGAGAATAATTTCCGGGTCACGGTCTTTCTTTGCACTCATTGTACTTAACTTCCCTCACATCAATATATCAATTAACGATATAATTTTGTTGCGTATGACATAACCAGCCAGCGCTCTCATGTCAACCAAGTCACCAAAATTTAATAATATATTTTTAAATCACGTGTCTAAAGCTACTATTTGGGCCGGTTGTGCTGTTTGAACGTAATAAAAATACATTGATATTTGATTTAAATTTCAGTAATTGAGAAATTTATGGAAGATGATTCATCAATTTTGAGCTATGTATCATTACCTGATAGTGCCCGAAGACCGCACAGGATAACGCATATGGATCAGCTCAACGAAGCGCTTGTCTCTATTCGCAAGATTTTGCGTGCGACAGAACTGCATGGGAAAGCCCTTCGGATCGCGACCGGCCTGAAGACATCCCAGTTGATCGTCCTGCAGGCACTTGAAGAATCACCTGAACTGACGGTTGGCGAAATTACCGCGCGTGTCCATATGGCCCAGGCGACGGTGACCATGATCGTCAGCCGTCTGGATGCTATGGGATATGTCCGCCGGACGCGGGGCACCAGTGACAAGCGAAAAGTCTTTGTCAGCCTGTCGGATGCCGGGGCGGAGGCGCTTGCTCAGGCACCGGAAGCCCTGCATCAGCGCTTTGCCGAACAGTTTGAGCCATTGGCGGTATGGGAGAAGACAATGCTGATTGCATCCCTGCAACGGGTCGCCGCAATGCTGGATGCCGCGGACATCGATGCCGCGCCTCTGTTGCAGCTTGGGGACGCCCATGCGCATGATACGGGCGTTAAATAAGTGGCCTGCTTTTCAGATTTCTTTTCTAACATTTTTCGCAGAGACCTAGATACTCGGCAATCCCGTCCGCGGCGACAGCGCCGGTGGCGAAGCATCCCTGCAACAGGTAGCCTCCCGTCGGCGCTTCCCAGTCCAACATTTCACCCGCTATAAATTGCCCGCGCGTACCTTTGATCATCAGCTTGTCCGTGAGGCTCTCGAACGTCACACCGCCAGCAGAGGAGATGGCGCGGGCGATCCCCTGCATCCCGACAAGTGTAACAGGCAGCGCCTTTATGCCTTTTGAAAGCTTGCCCGTATCATTGAAATCGGGTTTGGGCATGACCTCATGGAGCAGGGCAGTTTGCAGCGGGGAAAGTTTGAGTTTCTTGCGGAGGAAGTTGGA
Organism: Sneathiella sp.; assembly: GCA_002706985.1. GTDB lineage: Bacteria > Pseudomonadota > Alphaproteobacteria > Sneathiellales > Sneathiellaceae > Sneathiella. The sequence continues at coordinate 15,588 of PAKP01000018.1, forward strand.
GAGAGACATTTTCCCGCGCGGAGCGGAGAGCTGCCGGGCGACTTCCTCTTCTGACAGAGAGGGTTTGAGGTCCAGATCAAGCGTGACGGAACCGTGTGTTTCCAGGGCATCACGAAGGGGCCTGCTGAGGGCGTAGATCGCATTACCCTCAAATCCCGCACTGGTAATGACAAGGTCGCCGGGAACCGATCGCCCCTGATAGGAAAGCCGGATGTTTTTAAGCGGAGCCCCTTCGAACTTGGCACGAAAGAAATCACTCCAATCGATATTAAAGCCGCAATTACTGGGCTTTAGCGGTGCAATCTCGACACCTAGATTGCGCATTGCCCCGACCCAGGCCCCGTCGGAGCCAAGATGGCCGTAACTGCCGCCGCCCATGGCGTAGAGAACGGCATCGGCCTCAAACTCAACGGTTTTTCCTTCAGCGGTCCGGAAAATAAGTGTCTTGTTGTCCCTGATCTCGATCCAGCTATGTTTCAGGTGAAATTGTACGTTCTGTTCGTCCAGAAGCGCCAACCAGGCCCGCAGCAGAGGCGTTGCCTTCAGCCCGGTTGGAAAGATGCGACCGCTTGATCCTTTGAAGGTTTCTATGCTGAGCGCGCTGGCCCAGCTGATCATGTCGTCCGGTGAAAAGCGGTTGAGATATTGTGAAAACCGGGCCGAGTTCTCCGCATATTTCCGGGTGAAGTGCGTGACGTCCTCTGAGTGGGTGAGGTTGAGGCCTCCGCGACCGGCAATCAGGAACTTTCGGGCGACCGATGGCTTGTGATCGAACAGATGTACCTCGATAGAAGAATGGCGACTGAGGACCTGCGCCGCCATCAGCCCCGTCGGTCCTGCTCCGACGATCGCCACAATTTTTCCGGAGCCGGTGCCCATGGATGTTTGCCTGCGTGATTTCTTGATGGGCCGGTTATAGGGGAAAGGGGTAGGCAATCAAAGTGGAATAAGGTCCGGATGCTTCCGGATATAAAAAAGGCGCGGCCCGAAGGCCGCGCCAAGACGAAAAAAGCGATTACTACGCAGCGGACGATTACATCGCAGGGAGAATCGTAATATCGCGAATTTCGCCGGAGGCCCCTTCAATCATGCCCTTGCTGTCTGCCTTGCCGGTTTCCAGATCAATGGTGTAAAGGGTGTTCTGGTTCACGAGCCAGGCAGTATTTTTCATGTCCGATGTTGTCTGGACATCAAATGCATAGGCGCCGGACCCTTCAAAGCCGAACTTGCCGATTGCGGCAAGCGTGCCGTCATTCGGGGATGTCTGGTGGATCAGGGCGCCGATCTTGGAGTCGACGTCATACATGGCTGTTTTTTCGGGCTTGCCATAGCTGTTGATATAGGCAGCAGCGGCAATCTCTGGCATTTCGCCCTTATGCATGTCGCCTTCTTCATAGGCAAGGCTTCCATCAACCGTGACGGCACCCGTATCGACATTAACACGGTGGTTCGTCGTGCCGGACATATAACGCAGTTTATCTGCGGCCGGATTGAAGTCGACGATGACAGGACCGCCATTCATGGGAAGGGCCTTGTCCATTTTTGAAAGTTCACTCGCCGCGCCGGACTTGGTGTCGATTGTGACAACGGTATTATCCGGAGTCACACCGATCAGCATGCCGTTGGACGGGCGCAGGTCGATGCCGACGAGGCTGTTAACGCCAGTGACATCCATGGTGCCGGAGACGGCAAGCGTGTCCGTATCGAACATTACCAGCGTTTTATCTCCGACCAGTCCGATAGCTGGCGCGGCAGAGGCCGCGGAAATAGAAAATGCAAGAGCTGCGGAAGTTGCAATTGTCAAACGTAACATGTGAGAACCTTTCTGTAGTTCAGTTGTTGATCACGAAGAGCGACGCGTTTCGACGGCTCTGACCTGAAGACACGGCAGCAGCGGTTTTGGATGCAAAAAAATAAAATTTTTATTTTTTCTTGAATTTACAGGGTCATTTGAGTGCATATTAGAGGTAAGTTAGCGGCCCTGTGATGTGCTCTGATGAGCATACCGCGCCGTTTGCCCGGTAAAATAGGACAGTTATGTGACCCAGACCGCCAGTTCAGAAACCTGCTCCGTTGAAGAGGCTGTCGGCATTTGCGCGACAGGGGACAACCGGGGCATCGATATGATCCTGAGCGATGAAGGCGGGCGGCTGTTGGGCGTTGCCATGCGTATGCTGACGCGTCGGGACCTAGCTGAGGAGGCCGTGCAGGATACAATGGTACAGGTCTGGCGCAAGGCCTCCCAGTACCGGGCTGAGTCGGGATCGGCCAAGGGATGGCTCTATACGATACTGCGCAATCGCTGCCGCAACATCCTGCGCGATGAAACACGCCTGACGGCCTTGCCCCCGGATGAACTGACGACGATGCAGGACGCCCGTCAGGAAACTGTTCCTCTGGAAGGCTGGGAAGTATTGCCGGGGACGACAAAGCTTAAAGACTGTCTCGCGTCTCTGGATGCGTCCGGACGGGAAGCTATCCTGTTGGCGCATGTCGCCGGTTTCTCCCATGGCGAGATTTCTGCGCGGCTTAAAGTCCCGCTCGGGACGGTGAAATCCTGGGTTCGGCGAAGTCTGGTGTCGTTAAGGGGGTGCCTGTCATGATTACTGACAACGACGACATCGCCCGCCTTGCCGACGAATATGTGCTGGGTCTGCTTGAACCGCTGGAGGTTGAGGCTGTTGAAGCGGAATTGGAAACGAATTCTGACCTTGCAAAAGCTATTGGCGAATCCCAGGACCGGTTTTTGCCACTGGATCTCAGCGCTGCCAGCGAGAGGTTGAGGGAAGGTTTCGCGGACGAGGTGAAGCAGGCGCTCGGGCCGGAGCAGGAAACCGCGTCCGCCACGTCAAAGGTTGTGCCGATGACCGCCAGTAAGAAGAAATCGCCCTGGCTGTCGAAACAGGTGTTATGGCCCGCGATTGCCGCGACCATTATCGGAATCATTATCGGCAGCTATCTTCCGTTCAATCGGCCCGAGCCGGTTATCGTTGCTGTGCTGGTGGATGCAAACGGCGTTGCGCAGGCAATAGTCGAGGATTACGGAAACTCCGAAGCGCAGATCAGGTTCGTCTCGGATGTTGAAGTGCCGACCGGTAAAACCATGCAACTCTGGACGCTGCCGTCGCCGGAAACTGGTCCGGTTTCGCTCGGTGTTTTGCCGGGTGTTCAGCCCGCTGTTGTGGATGGACCAAGCCTGCCGGCACCAAAACAGCAACAGCTGTATGAAGTGACCTTTGAGCCCCTTGGCGGCTCTCCTACGGGCAAACCGACCGGCCCGATCCTTGGCAAGGGTCTCGGGGTGCTGCAGGGCAGCTGACGCTGTCATATAAAGTTCATAAATCTGTTCCTGTTACGACACATAACTCTCTCACTATCCCCCTCATGATGTAAGAAATCGCCGGAGTGTCTCCGGTGAGGGGGATGTGTGTCCAAAGGAAAGACAGAGAATAATCACGAAGCGCGGCGCTGCTGGATGGGCGTGCTTGCCCGGGCAAGCGTGGATGATCTTGAACAACATTGGATGAGAGAAGGAGAGGGCGTTGACTATGCTTTCCTGCGCCCGCCTGAAACCGGTCTTGTGATGACCCAGGGCCGCGCTGACGGAACCGGACAACGGTTCAATCTCGGTGAAATGACGGTGACGCGATGCGCCGTCCGGCTGTCGGACGGCATGATCGGCCATGCCTATGTCAAGGGCCGGGACCGGCGCCACGCGGAACTTGCCGCCGCATTCGATGCGCTCTTGCAGACCTCTTCGGCGGGCGAAGATATTCAGGCGCGCGTTATCCGGCCGCTCGCCGATAAATTCGATCGAGCGCGGGAGGCGCGGTCGCGAAAGGCCGCCGCCACGAAAGTGGATTTCTACACGATGGTGCGCGGTGAGGATACGGCATGATGACATCAGACACTGTGCCATTGCCCGGTGGTTTTGAAAATAACGTGCTGGACGCCACCGCCTGCTTTCGTGTCGTGCTCGATGCTATGGCTCGGCCAGCAAAAATTCATTCCCTGCCAGTGTCTACCAGTCCGCCGCGTGGATTGAACGTTGGCACGGTGGCGGTGCTGCTCACGCTAGGTGATATGGATACGCCGGTCTGGCTTGCGTCGGAATGCGATACCGCAGAGGCACGGGCTTATCTCCGCTTTCATGCGGGTTGTCCAATCCTTGAGGATCCCCGACAGGCGGTCTTCGCCGTTATGTCGATTGAACGGGACCTCAGCATCACGGAGCAATTGTCGCTCGGGTCCGCGGAATATCCCGACCGCTCCGCCACGGTCATTCTGGAAAGTGAAAGGCTGATCGAAGGGGAGGGACCGTTATTTTCCGGGCCGGGCTTCGATGCGCCGCGCCGTTTCTGCGTGGAAGAACAACCGGCATCCCTCTGGTCATATGTGTCCGCCAATCAGGCGCTCTTTCCACGCGGGCTCGACTGGATATTCACCAGCGACAGCCAACTTGCGGCATTGCCGCGCAGCACGAAAGTAGAGGTTTAGGCATGTATGTGGCGGTCAAGGGTGGCGAAAAAGCCATCGAGAATGCGCATCGATATCTGGCCGAGGAACGTCGCGGCGATCCGGCCATTGAAGAGCTCAGTCTGAAGCAGATTACAGAGCAGTTGAGCCACGCCGTCAGCCGGGTGATGGCGGAAGGATCCCTGTTCGATAGGGAACTCGCGGCGCTGGCCATCAAGCAGGCGCGGGGTGACCTGATCGAGGCAATTTTCCTGATCCGCGCCTACCGGACGACATTGCCGCGGTTTGGATACAGCGCGCCAATCAATACAGCCGACATGGCGTTGGATCGCCGGGTATCCGCGACATTCAAGGACTTGCCGGGCGGACAGATATTGGGGCCGACATTCGACTACACTCACCGGCTTTTGGATTTTGCGTTGGCAGCGGAAGGGCTTGAGGCAGAACAGGCCAAAGAAGCGGAAGAGGCTGTTGATGAGGATGTTCCGCGGGTTCTGGAACTCCTGAATAAAGAGGGATTGATCGAAGCGGCCGTTCCCGGAGAGAGCGACGAGAGTTCATCCGTCGGCGATCTGACGCGGGAGCCGCTGGAGTTTCCCGCAGGCCGGGATGTGCGCTTGCAGAATCTCGCGCGGGGTGATGAAGGCTTCATTCTCTCCCTCGGTTATTCGACGCAGCGCGGCTACGCCCGTAACCATGCCTTTGTTGGGGAAATCCGTATCGGCCATGTCGCCGTTGAATTCGTGCCCGAGGAACTCGGTTTTGCGATCGAGATCGGCGATATTTTGGTAAGCGAATGTGAGACGGTGAACCAGTTCCAGGGCTCCAAAAAAGTGCCGGCGCAGTTCACACGCGGCTATGGTCTCGCCTTCGGTCATTGCGAGCGCAAGGTCATTGCCATGGCGCTGGTCGACCGGGCACTCCGGGCAGATGAACTCGGTGAGGAGAAAAGCGCGCCTGTGCAGGATGAGGAGTTTGTCCTCTCCCATAGCGACAATATTCAGGCAACCGGCTTTGTCGAGCATATCAAACTGCCGCATTACGTGGATTTCCAGTCGGAACTCGAGCTGGTGCGGCGGTTGCGCGCTAACGCATTGCGCACTCAGACAACACTGGAGGCGGCGGAATAGGATCATGAGTAATTTTGAAAACACCGCCTATAACTTTGCCTATCTGGATGAGCAGACAAAACGGATGATCCGCCGCGCACTTCTGAAGGCGGTCGCTATTCCGGGCTATCAGGTGCCGTTCGCCAGCCGCGAAATGCCGATGCCCTACGGATGGGGCACAGGCGGAATTCAGGTAACGGCGGCTGTGATCGGTCCGGAGGATGTTCTCAAGGTTATCGACCAGGGGTCCGATGATACGACGAATGCAGTCAGCATCCGCAACTTTTTCCAAAAGACGACCAATGTCGAAACCACGGAGGAGACGGCAAAGGCCAGCCTGATCCAGACCCGACACCGCATTCCGGAAACGCCGCTGACCGATGGCCAGATACTGGTCTATCAGGTGCCGATCCCGGAGCCGCTCCGTTTCCTGGAGCCGCGGGAGACCGAAACCCGGAAAATGCATGCGCTGGAGGAATACGGGTTGATGCATGTGAAGCTTTACGAGGATATCTCCCGCCACGGGGATATTGCGACAACCTACGCCTATCCGGTGAATGTTGCCGGGCGATATGTGATGGACCCGTCACCAACCCCGAAATTCGACAATCCGAAAATGAATAATATGCCCGCGCTGCAGCTGTTTGGGGCGGGCCGGGAAAAGCGTATTTATGCGATACCGCCTTATACCGAGGTCGTTAGCCTCGATTTCGAGGATTACCCCTTCACCATCCAGAAATGGGAGGAGCCCTGTGCCCTTTGCGGCGAAACGGAGAGCTTTCTGGATGAAGTGATATTGGATGATGCGGGCGGGCGGATGTTCGTTTGCTCTGACAGTCACTATTGCAAGTCGAGACAGGAGCAGGGGCATAGCGGTTCGCAGTCTCCCGATGCGGAGAAAGCATCGCGGGAGGTGGCGGAGTAATGGCGATGAATTCCCTTTTGTCCGTTGAAAATCTCACCGTGAAATATGGTGACCGGGTCGGTTGCCGGAACGTCGGTTTTGACCTGTTTCCGGGCGAAGTACTGGGCGTAGTGGGGGAGTCCGGGTCCGGCAAGTCCACTTTGCTGAATGCGGTCTCCGGCCAGTTGCCGCCGCATTCGGGCCGGGTTTCCTATAAAACGCGCCTGAACGACCGGTGCGATATTTACGGCATGACGGAGCCGGAGCGGCGGTTTCTTATGCGCACGGACTGGGCCTTCGTCCATCAGAACCCGCGCGACGGACTTCGGATGTCAGTCAGCGCCGGCGCCAATATCGGCGAGCGTCTGATGGGAGTTGGCTGGCGGCATTACGGGGAAATTCGTGAAGCCGGTCTCAACTGGCTGGAAAAGGTGGAGATTGATGATGATCGGGTGGATGATCTCCCCTCGACTTTCTCTGGCGGCATGTTGCAGCGTCTGCAAATTGCCCGCAATCTCGTCTCGAAACCGCGCCTTGTCTTCATGGATGAGCCGACCGGCGGCCTTGATGTCTCGGTACAGGCGCGACTTCTGGACCTTTTGCGGGGGCTGGTGTCCGATCTCGGGCTTTCCGTCATGATTGTAACGCACGATCTTGCGGTAGCCCGGCTTCTATCGCACCGGTTGATGGTCATGCAGGGCGGACAGGTTGTCGAGAGTGGCCTGACGGATCAGGTACTGGACGACCCTCAGCATCCCTACAGCCAGCTGCTCGTGTCCTCAATACTGCAGGTGTAGGAGCAAAGATTCATGGAAATGCTGAGAGCGGAGAATGTCGGCAAAAGCTTTACCCTGCATGTTCAGGACAGCACCGTCATTTCGGTTTTTGAACATATTGATTTCACCCTGAACAAGGGCGATTGCATCGCGCTTACGGGGGCGTCCGGCGCCGGGAAAAGTACTTTCATGCGCATGATCTACGCCAACTATATCTGTCAGGAAGGTTCCATCCGGGTGAGGCACGGCGCGGACTGGGTCGATATGGTCAGCGCCCCGCCGCATGAAATTCTGGATGTCCGGCGCCAGACCATGGGTTATGTCAGCCAGTTCCTACGGGTCATTCCGCGTGTCGCCACCCTGGATATCGTCGCGGATCCGCTGAAAGCCATGGGGGTCGAGGTGGAGGTAGCAAGGGGCAGGGCGGCCGTCATGCTGAGACGGCTTAATATACCCGAGGCGCTCTGGTCACTTTCACCCCTCACATTTTCCGGCGGGGAACAGCAGCGGGTCAATATCGCCCGCGGTTTTGTCGCCGACTATCCGATCATGCTGCTGGATGAACCGACGGCATCGCTGGATGCGGGCAACCGCGCCGTTGTGCTTGATCTTATCACGGAGGCGAAGACACGCGGCACCGCTCTGATCGGCATTTTCCATGATGAGGATGTCCGGGAAGCCGTCTGTACGTCCGAGTTCGACATTACCAAATTCAGGGCTGTAAATGATGGGTGAGCAGATTTTTACCAATGCCCGGATTGTCCTTGCCGATGAGGTTATAGAGGGGACAATTTCCGTCGAGAATGGTTTTATCACCGCGATAGACACAGGCTTCTCCCGCAATGGGGCAGCTATTGACCTGGAGGGCGACTACCTGATGCCGGGTTTCGTTGAACTCCATACGGATAATCTCGAAAAACATATGACACCGCGCCCCAAGGCGGAATGGCCTCCGGTCTCCGCGGTTATCGCCCATGACGGCCAGATGGCAATGAACGGGATTACAACTGTTCTCGATGCCATGGGGCTTGGCGATGTCAACCAGGGCAGCGCCCGCATGGCGCGGCTCAACGACATGATTGGCGGTATCGGAGAGGCGCAGGCCAAGAACCTCCTGAAGGCGGAGCATTTTCTGCATCTGCGATGCGAGGTGAGTTATCCCGATCTGCCGACTGTGCTTGATTGCCAGATCGGGAATCCGCATATCCGCATGCTGTCCGTCATGGATCACACGCCGGGACAGCGCCAGTTTGTCAGTCTCGATGCTTATTACACCTATTATCAGGGAAAATACGGCCTCTCCGACGGCGAAATGGAGGCATTCATCGAGAGTCGCCAGCGCGATCACGAGCGCCACAGCGAGAAACACCGGAAGCTGGTGGTTGAGCTTGCCCGCCTCCATGGCATCGTTCTCGCCAGCCATGACGACGCAACGGTTGACCATGTGGCAGAAGCGGTGGAAGATGGTATCCGGGTTGCCGAATTTCCGACAACCGTGGAAGCGGCAAAGGCGTCTCACAACGCCGGGCTGCAAGTCTTGATGGGGGGACCGAACATCGTGCGGGGAAAATCACATTCAGGCAATGTGTCGGCCCGGGAACTGGCACGGCTTGGCTATCTCGATGTGATATCAAGCGATTATGTGCCCCACAGCCTGCTGTTCAGTGCGCTCCAACTCGTCGATGAATTTGAAGATATCACGCTTCCCCATGCCATTCGGCTGATCAGCAAGACGCCGGCCGAGAGTATAGGCCTCACGGACCGTGGCGAGATTGCCGTCGGCAAGAGGGCGGATCTGGTACATGTCCATCACACGCCGCATCACCCCGTCATTCGGGGTGTCTGGTCGAAAGGACGGCGCATTGGCTGAGGTCGGGACGCTCTTTCTTGTGGTCGGGCCGAGCGGGGCGGGCAAGGATACCTTGCTCGACCGGGTGAGGGAAAAGCTGAGCGGGGATGATCGCTATGTCTTCGCCCGCCGTGTCATTACCCGGCCTGCGGCGCCGGATCACGAAGATCATGACAGCGCAACCCCGGAAGAATTTGACCGGCTACTGGAGGAGGGGGCGTTCTGCCTCTCCTGGGAGGCGCATGGCCTGAAATACGGTATCCCCGTGACCTTTGAGGCGGAACGGCAAAAAGGCCGCCATGTGGTTGCCAATGTCTCCCGGCAGATCGCCGTTGAGGCCCGAAAGCAGTTCGCGCCCGCCCGCATCGTTGTGGTTACGGCGCCGAAAGAATTGCTGGCGGCGCGCTTGTCCCTTCGAAGCCGGGAAAGCGCAGGGGAAATTAAAGCACGGCTAAGCCGTCAGGCGCCTGAAATCACGGATATCGACGGGGCCGTCATCATCGAAAACAGCGGAAGCGTGGCGGATGGCGTGATGGCGCTCCTAAAGGCATTAAACTTCCGGGACCTCGCGGCCGCCCCGTAACGGATATCGTTTCAATAGCCGGAACGACCGGGCATCACCGGGATCGCCAAAGAGGCAAATATCCCGAACGGGAACCGGCTCTTTCAACGCGGCTGCCAGATATCCCGTCAGTTTTCTTTCAAGAGTGGCACATTCGGCTGCGCGGAGACGACCTGTAAGGGTCAGATGGAACCTGAATTCTTCCATGACAAAGGGGTATCCCCACCGCATGAGAAGGCTCTCCTGTAGCGCTGTGAGGTTATTCCTGCGGCGGGCAATTTCCTCGTCGCTCGCAGGCTTTCGGTAGTCATGCAGTTCCTGCACGCAGCGATCAGCAAGTGTGTTCAGTGCCTCAACCGGCGAGGCCGGAACGATTACCAGAAAATCCCTGAGCGACCGAACAGTCATCTTGGGGATGTCGAAAGGCGCAACCTCCTCCGCCAGCTCCTGAATGTCGATATCGAGTTCCCGAAGGGTCCGGTTGTTGCGAAGGATGAATGGGGGTTTCAAGGTGCCGTGAAAACCGTAGCGGGACGGAGCCTTTGTTACATTCGTAATTTCCTGAGAGCTGATGCCGTCAATCCGGGGCCGGTCTAAAACCTCTCCCGTTTCAGGGTCGACCCCAAGCCAGTGATTGCCAAGCCGGGCAAGAGGCGATGCTCTCTCGGGCGCGAAATAGATGGCGTAGCGCTTGAAATCTTCCGGCATTCGTATGTCTGCTCAGGTGACGAGTTTGCGTAATCTCTGCGACAATAGATCAAGCAGGCTGACCGAGACAATAATCAGGATCATGACGGCGGCGGTTTCCGCATAATAGAAGCCGCGAATATATTCCCAGAGCAGCATTCCGATCCCCCCGGCGCCGACGATGCCCAGCACAGTCGCGGAGCGGACGTTCGATTCAAACCGGTAAAGGGAATAGGAAATCCAGAGGGGAAGCACCTGCGGAATGACACCGAAAATGATTTCATGAAGGGCATTGGCGCCGGTCGCCCGAATGCCTTCGATCGGGCGGGGATCGATGGATTCGACTGCTTCGGAAAACAATTTTGCAAGGACGCCGGTCGTATGAACCCAAAGCGCCAGAACACCGGCAAAAGGACCAAGCCCGACGGCAACCACGAACAGCATCGCGAATACCATTTCGTTAATCGCCCGGAACATATCCATCAGGCGGCGTGTCGGCTGACAGATCCACCAGGGAACTATATTTTCTGACGACATGATGCCAAAGGGGATGGAAAAGACGATCGCCAGCACCGTTCCCCAGACAGCAATCTTAAAGGTGATGATGATTTCGGATACATACATCTTCCATTCGGTAAAATCCGGAGGAAAAAAGCCCGATGCGAATTGCCCCATGTTGGCGGCATCATTAAACAGATCCATGGGCCGCATGTCCGCATCTTCCCATGACCAGGCGAGTAGCATGAAGAACAACGCCCAGCCGACAAGCGAAATAACGGAGCGCTTCAGGTCGCGAGGAGGTGTTTGCGGATCGGAATTACGGTGCGTCACTGTTGTCATGAGAGGGCCCTTGGTGATTTGCACGGAGGAAGGGAAGGCGGGAAATAAAAGGGGCGCCGGAAAACTCCGACGCCCGAATTCCGGTCAACCGGATTATTGATTGGCGACCATGATATCGAGATCGGCAAGCTGCTTGTCGATCATCGTGACCTTTTCTTCTTTTTCTGCCGCAGAGGCGCCCTCTGCATTCATGATTTTAATCTTGTCCTTGAACAGGGCCAGCTGGCGGATCGGGTAAAGCTGGGTGTTGTTGCTTTCCATGAAGAAACCCTGACCGTCGCTGATGTTGGCGAGAACTTTCCTGGCGGCCTCCGTATCGCCGAAACGACCGTAAGAGAGGAAGAACGCCTTGATTTCAGACTTCAGTTCCTTTGAGAGGTCTTTACGGTAAACCATTGGATCAGAAGGAATAAGCGGGGATGTCCAGATCACCTTGATCTTCTCGGCAGCTTCCGGCGCCTTGAGCTTCGTGCGGCCGATCTGCTCGGAATTATTGGCGGCAATATCAACCTGCTTGTTGGCCGTGGCCATCAGGTTTGTTTCATGGTTGGCGTTGCGCACCGTTTTGAAGCATTTCTTCGGATCAATGTCATTCTTGGCGAAGACATAATAAGTCGGGACGAGAAAGCCGGATGTCGAGTTCGGATCGCCGATGCCGAAGTTGAGGGACTGGTCACATTTGAAAATATCTTCAAGGCTGTTGATCTTGTCGTTATCGGCCTGGGTGATGATATGGGAGTAATATCCCTGTGATCCGTCGGCCTTGGATGTTTGTGCGAAGACCTCGCCGCCGGCGCGATCAACGGCTTCCATGCCGGACTTGTTGCCGAACCAGGCGATCTGTACTTTGCCGAAGCGCATGGCCTCGATAACACCGGCATAGTCAGGGGCAAAGAATGCGTTTACTTTCCGACCGAGTGCCTTTTCCATATCCGCCATGAAAGGCAGCCACTGCTCTTTCAGGTTTGACGTTGATTCTGTGGAAATGATGCCGAAATTGATCTCTTCCGGATCGCCTTCCAGCGGCTTGAAGTCGGCAAAGGCGGCTGTGGTTGTCAGGGTTGTCGCCGCAACCACGGCGGCGGATAGGAATTTGCGTATCATCTAGTCGTCTCCATGAGAAAAAATACCTGAAAGGTTGTATCCTGACAGGCGGTTATTGGTTGAGGTTGCTACCTCGCTGCGTAGGCCAGAACCAGATCCCCGTCAGCGGCAGGCTGGGCGGGCTGGTCGGCTCTCTTGCTCTCTGCCTTGCGGCGTTGCTCTTCAGGCGACAGCAACTCGATGCTGTCGGCACCATATATTTCCTGCAGGAATTCCGGGGTGAGGCGATGGCTCGGGCCATCGAACACAACCTCGCCCTCGCGCATGGCAATGGTCCGGGGGCAATATTTGATGGCGTAGTCGACCTGATGCAGTGACACGAGAACGGTAACGCCATCTTCGCGGTTTACATGCGCCAGATTGTCCATGACTTTGCGTGATGAGGCAGGATCGAGGGAGGCGATCGGCTCGTCCGCCAGGATCAGCTTGGCGCCCTGCACGATTGTGCGAGCAATCGCGGCCCGCTGCTGTTGTCCGCCGGAGAGATTGGAGGATCGTTGCGCGGCATGACTGGCGATCCCGACGCGGCCGAGGGCATTCATGGCTTTTTGCTTTTCCTCGTTGGTGAAGATACCGAGGAGGGTTCGCCAGCTTGGGGCCACACCAAGAACACCCATCAGGACATTTGTCAGAACGGTCAGCCGTCCGACGAGATTAAATTGTTGAAAAACAACACCGATTTCCCGGCGATGTTTACGCACGCCCTTGGCGAGTGTCCCGTCTTTCTGAATGGCGGTTCCAAAGACATTGATTTCACCGCGGCCCTTGTCACTGACAACCAGACCGGCAATATGGCGGATGAGGGTGGACTTTCCGGAGCCCGAGGCGCCGATCAGCGCGACCATTTCCTTTTCATCAAGTTCTACGGAGACATTTTTGAGCGCTTTGTTCCTGCCGAATGTCTTGTCCAGGTTCCTGACGGAAATGGCCACCATGTTCTCTCTCCCCTTTGTGATTCTTGCATCGGGGAAAAAATTATGGCTCCTCGGTATCAGAACAGTGATAGTACTGTGACAGTTTTGTTAAATAGAAGGATGGCATGTCGTCGGAGGAGACAAGGATATCAAAACTCCCGATCTGGGAGGGTCGTGTTCGGATGGAGCCCCTCGATGGCGGGCTGACCAACCGGAACTATCTGGTGCGGGACGCAAAACGATGCGCCGTCGTGCGGCTCGGATCGGATATTCCGCATCATCATGTCTTTCGGGCAAATGAACTGGCGGCGAGCCGGGCGGCTCATGCGGCGGGCGTTTCCCCGGCGGTTCTCTTTGCGGAACCCGGCATATTGGTCCTGGAGTATATCGAGGGAGTAACCTTGCGCGAAGAAGATGTTCGGACATCTGAATATCTTCAGAAGATCATTCCCTTGATACAGACCGCCCATACACGGATTCCGGATTATCTGGATGGTCCGTCCATGAATTTCGATGTTTTCGCTATTATGCGGGATTATGCCAAAACCCTTGAAAGGGAAGGCAGCCGGCATATTGGAAAGCTCCCCAAGTTGAGGGAGGTTGCAACAGATCTGGAAAAGGCAGCCGGGACATCGACAACAGTCTTCGGGCATAATGATTTACTGGCGGCGAATTTCCTCGATGACGGAAAGCGGCTCTGGCTCATCGACTGGGACTATGCCGGATTTAATACCCCGCTGTTTGATCTTGGCGGGCTGACCTCCAACAACGGTTTTTCCGAAGACATGCAAAAAAAACTTCTGGAAAGCTATTTCAACGCGCCTCTGGATGCCGCGCGATGGCGGCAGTTTATGGCGATGAAGACAGCGTCCCTCCTGCGGGAGACCATGTGGAGCATGGTTTCTGAAATCATGTCCGAGCTTAGTTTTGACTATGCGGCCTACACGGAAGAAAATATAAAAAGATTTGAACAGGCCTATGACGAATTCAGCCAGATATAAGAGACATTTATGAAAGAACTTCCTAAAACTGCGAAGGCCGTTGTGATTGGCGGCGGCATTGTCGGTTGCTCGACCGCCTATCATCTGGCCAAGCTTGGCTGGACGGACACGGTTCTGCTGGAGCGCAAGAAATTGACTTCTGGGACGACCTTTCATGCGGCCGGGCTGGTCGGTCAGCTTCGCTCCAACGCCAATATCACCCAGCTTCTCGGCTATTCCGTTGACCTTTATGACCGGCTGGAGAAAGAGACCGGTCTCGGAACCGGATGGAAGATGAATGGCGGGCTGCGCCTTGCCTGTAACGAGGCGCGCTGGGAAGAGGTTAAGCGACAGGCGACAACGGCGCAGTCCTTCGGGCTGGAAATGCAGCTTCTTTCGCCCTCAGAAGCGCGAGAGTTGTGGCCGATCATGACGATCGACGATGTAATCGGCGGCGCCTATCTGCCGACGGACGGACAGGCGAACCCCTCCGATATCACCCAGGCACTGGCAAAAGGCGCGCGGATGGCCGGCGCCACGATTTTCGAGGATACCACCGTCACCGATATTCGGATTGAAGAGGGCAAAATCAAAGGAATTCAGACGGATAGAGGATTTATTGAGTGTGAAATCGTTGTTTGTTGTGCCGGGCAATGGACGCGGGAATTTGCCGGTCGCTTCGGCGTGAATGTGCCGCTGGTCTCCCTTCAACATCAATATATCATCACCGAACCGATCAAGGATCTGCCGCGTGATCTGCCGACATTGCGGGATCCGGACCGGCTCACTTATTACAAGGAAGAGGTTGGTGGCCTCGTCATGGGGGGGTATGAGCCGAATCCGATGACCTGGGCGGTGGACGGGATCCCGGAGGATTTTCACTATACATTGCTGTCGTCCGATTTCGAGCATTTCGAGCCGATGATGGAGCTTGCGCTTGGCCGGGTACCGGCGCTTGAAACGGCGGGGATCAAGGAACTGGTGAACGGGCCGGAGAGCTTTACGCCGGATGGAAACTTTATCCTTGGCGAAGCCCCGGAGCTTAAGAACTTTTTTGTCGGTGCGGGTTTTAATGCGTTCGGGATTGCGTCCGGCGGCGGGGCGGGCATGGTGCTTGCCGAATGGGTTGTAAAAGGCGAGCCGCCATATGATCTCTGGGCTGTCGATATCCGGCGCTTCGGTCGCGTGCATTTCGACACGGACTGGGTTCGCACGCGCACCATTGAAGCCTATGGCAAGCATTACACCATGGCCTGGCCGCATGAGGAACATTCAAGCGGGCGTCCGAACCGGACATCGCCGCTTTATGACCGATTGAAGGCGGCAGGCGGCTGCTTCGGTGAGAAGCTGGGGTGGGAGCGGCCGAACTGGTTTGCCGATCTTGACGCGGGGGAAGTACCGGCGGATCAATACAGCTTCGGGCGGCCTAATTGGTTTGACGCCGTTGCGCGGGAACATCGTGCCGCGCGGAAAGCAGCGGTGCTGATAGACCAGACGTCTTTTGCAAAATTTACCCTGAAGGGACCGGATGCGGAGGCGGCGCTGGACTGGATTGCCGCCAATGATGTCAGGAAACCCGAGGGTTCGCTTATCTATACGCAAATGCTCAATGATCATGGCGGTATTGAATGCGATCTAACGGCGGCGCGGATCGGTCCGGAGGAATATTACATCGTGACCGGAACCGGCTTCGCCACGCATGATTTCAACTGGATTTCACGCAACATCCCGCGCGGCATGAAGGCAGAGCTTACGGATATTACAGCGACAACGTCTGTCCTGTCCCTGATGGGGCCGAATGCTCGGAAAATTCTGGAGGCGATCACGGACGATGACGTGTCCAACGACGGGTTCCCGTTCGCCAGCTTCAAGAATATCACCATTGCCGGATGCGCCGTTCGCGCCTTGCGCATTACCTATCTGGGAGAGCTGGGCTGGGAGCTGCATCTGCCGGTCGAACATGCAGGAGCTGTGTATGACGCGCTGATGTCTGAGGGCCGGGAATTCGGGCTCATAAATGCCGGTTATCGCGCCATTGAAAGTTGTCGGCTGGAGAAGGGATATCGGGCCTGGGGATCGGATATCGGACCCGATCACACACCGCTTGAGGCCGGGCTTGGCTGGGCGGTCAAGCTTAAAACCGGTCGTGATTTCAAGGGCCGCGCCGCTATCGAGGCGCAGAAGCAGGGCGGTGTTAAAAAGATGCTTGCCTGCTTTACCATGGATGATCCGGATGTCATCCTGCTCGGGCGGGAAACCATCTACCGCAATGGAGAGCGGGTTGGCTGGCTTTCCAGTGGCGGCTACGGTCACACAATTGCAAAATCCATCGGCTATGGATATGTTCGAAATGCAGCGGGCGTCGATGCGGATTTCGTGCTGGTGGGCACATATGAGCTGGATGTGGCACTCACCCGTGTTCCCTGCAAGGTGCATCTGAAACCGCTTGTCGACCCGTCGATGAGCCGGATAAGACAATAAATTCTGAAACAGAGAGTGAGCGATGACGAAACCCGACTTTTCCGAAATCACCAAGGACAATGTTGTCGAATTTATCGCCGGTATTTTTGAACGGCGCGGGGCGGAGGAGTATCTCGGGGAGCCGGTCACGATATCCGAGCATATGTATCAGAGCGCGCAGCTGGCCGAAGAGTCGGGCGCAAGTGAGGAAATGATTGTCGCGGCGCTGCTCCATGATATCGGGCATTTTACCAATGAATTTCCGGACAACGCAGCGGAACTCGGCATCGACAGTCACCATGACCGGGCCGGAGCCGCGGTTATCGCACCGTTTTTTCCGAAGATGGTGACGGATTGTGTACGTCACCACGTTTCGGCAAAGAGGTATCTTTGTGCGACGGATCCGGGCTATTTTGCCAAACTGTCAGAGGCCTCCGTGCTCAGCCTGAAGCTTCAGGGCGGCCCGATGACGCGCGAGGCAGCGGAGAAATTCGCCCGCAATGGGGATGTCGACGCCATTGTCCAGGTGCGCAAATGGGACGATGAAGCCAAGGTGCCGGGTAAGAAAACCAAATCCTTTGACTATTATGCGCCGATGTTGCAACGGGTTATTGACAGGGCGGTACTGGACTAGGCAGGCGCAGCCTCAAGCTGTTCCCGCGTCATTTTCATAAATGCGCTCACCAGATTGCCCTTTCCACGCTCCTTGAGGCAGATCAGCGCCTCGTCCATCAGAGGCTTGCAGCCGGAAATGGGAATCTTGCAAAGACGCTCATCATGGCCGAATTCCGCCTCCGAAACGATACCGATACCGGCACCGCTTGCAACGATTTCCCGGATAGCCTCGCGCCCGACGGCTTCAATGGTCGGTGTTAGGGTAATGCCTTCGGATTCGGCAATTTGCTCCAGCTTGTGACGGGTTTTCGAGCCTTTCTCCCGCAGAACCAGCGGTTGCCGCGCCAGCTGTTTTAGGGAAATAGAGTCCAGTTTTGCAGCCGGATTGTCTTTGGCCGCAAAGGCGATAATCGGGGTTGAGCTTAACTTGATGACATCGAATTCACGGGATTCGGGAATCTCGCCAAGGACACCGATATCTGCTTCATAGCTGCAGAGCTTATCAACTATCTCGGTCGTGTTTCCAGTGCTGACGGAAATAAAGACGCCCGGGTACTTTTCGCGAAACGGCCCCAGCACCGGATTGAGATGCTGTACGGAATCGGCAATGATCCTAAGTTTAGCGGAACTGAGGGCCCGCGATTCTGACAGCAGAACATGAGCCTGATCTTCAACATCGAACATGCGATGAGTGACTTCGAGCAGCTTTTTTCCGAATTCCGTGAGGGTAATCTGCTTTTTTTGCCGATTGAACAATAAAACGTCATACTCGGCCTCTAGTTTTCTTACCTGATCCGATACGGCAGGTTGGGTGAGGGACAGAGCCTCGGCCGCGCGAGAAAATCCGCCATGAATGGCGACATAGTGAAAGGCGCGTAACTGAACATACCTCATGTTTTATCCGATCAAAGATACTAACCAGCGTAATTATAACCCGAAGTTTGCTCAGGTCCTAAAACTATCGTTTAAATTTATATATCAATTTTAAATAACGATTTTACAAATATTACGTTGCGGCATACGGTTTGGATCACTTCTAAAAATTTTTTGCTTGGAAGGGTATGGAGCAATGGCAGTAGATCATGAAAAGGTAGCGAATGTGGCGTTTCCTCCTCCGCATATGGGGGAGCCTTATCTGCTGACGCCTGGTCCTCTGACAACTTCCCTGAAAGTCAAGCAGGCCATGCTGAAGGACTGGGGTTCCTGGGACGGTGACTTTCGCGCGATGACGGCAGCCATGTGCCAGAAACTGCTGGCCATTGCCGGAGATGGCGGCGCGGAATTCGACTGTGTCCCGATGCAGGGTAGCGGCACTTTCGCCGTCGAGGCGATGCTCGGCTCTTTTCTGGCAAAAGACAGCAAGACCTTAGTCCTCGTGAACGGGGCCTACGGCAAGCGGATCGTCGAATCACTGAGGTATCTCGGGCGCGACCATCTGGTTATTGACAAGGGCGATTATATGCCGCCGCGCGGCGATGAAGTGGCCGTGGCGCTCGAGAGCGATCCAGCCATTACCCATGTTGTGCTGGTGCATTGTGAAACCAGCTCCGGCATCCTCAACCCCGTACAGGAGATATCGGAGGTTGTTGCCGCGGCGGGACGCAAACTTCTGATCGATTCGATGAGTGCCTTTGGTGCCCTGCCTCTTGATACACGGGAAACCCGGTTCGAAGCCATGGTGTCTTCCGCCAATAAATGCATAGAGGGGGTGCCCGGATTTGGTTTTATCATTGCCCGCAAGTCGGCATTGGAGGCTGCGGAGGGAAATAGCCACTCCCTCAGTCTCGATGTGTATCAGCAATGGCTGAATTTCAAGAAAACGGGACAGTGGCGCTATACACCGCCCACCCATACAGTCGCTGCTTTCACGGAGGCGCTGAACCTGCATGAGCAGGAAGGCGGCGCGCCTGGACGACTCGCACGGTACGAGCGGAACCGGAATGTCATGGTTGCGGGAATGCGGGATCTGGGTTTTGAGACACTTCTCAAGGATCGCTGGCTGTCGCCGATCATTGTCACCTTTTTCAATCCGGCCCATCCGAATTTCAGCTTTCCGAAGTTTTATGATCTGATGAAGAGCCGGGGCTTTATTATCTACCCGGGCAAACTGACGGTTGTGGACAGCTTCCGGATTGGCTGTATCGGCCGCCTGGATGAGCATGTCATGCGCCAGGTCGTGGTTGCCGCCCGTGAATCGCTTGCCGAAATGAACGTAGACAGCGCCTGTCCGCCGGAATCCGCCCTGAAGGAGCGTGCCCGGCTGGCGGCCTAGACTTTCTCTGAACTGGAGTTTTTGATCCATGAATAAAATGTCCCGAAACGGTATCACTGTAAACGACCGGAACTACCCGTTTCCGGGCCGGACGGCGGTGGTTATTTGCCTCGACGGGTGCGAGCCTGCCTATATCGATGCGGCGATCGAGGCCGGAGTAATGCCAACGATGAAGCGCATTCGGGAAAAAGGCACCATGCAACTGGCCCATTGTGTCATCCCGAGTTTTACCAACCCCAATAATATGTCTATCGCGACGGGTCAGCCGCCCGCCGTACATGGCATCTGCGGAAACTTCCTTCTTGATCCCGAGACTGGTGAAGAAGTGATGATGAACGATCCGAAGTTCCTGCGCGTACCGACGATTTTCAAGAGTTTCTATGATGCAGGCGCCCGCATTGCTATCGTGACCGCCAAGGACAAACTCCGCGCCCTGTTGGGGCATGGTCTCAAATTCGACGAAGGGCGGGCAATCTGTTTTTCGACGGAAAAATCCAATACTACGACCCGTGAAGAGCATGGCGTTGATAATGCATCGGAAGAACTCGATATCCCGGTGCCGAGTGTCTATTCCGCCGAGCTTTCCGAATATGTCTTTAACGCAGGCGTCAAGCTGATGACGTCCTTCATGCCGGACTTGATGTATCTGACGACAACGGATTATGTGCAGCATAAGGCCGCTCCGGGGACGAAGGACGCCAACGCCTTTTACGAGATGTTTGATTCCTATCTCACGAAGCTGGATTCCCTCGGGGCGGCAATCATCGTAACGGCTGACCATGGTATGAAAGCCAAGCACAAGACGGATGGATCGCCGGATGTGATTTATTTGCAGGACCTGCTGGATCAGTCAATCGGGGAGGGGGCTGCCCGGGTTATTCTGCCGATCACGGATCCTTATGTAGTGCATCACGGGGCCTTGGGGTCCTTCGCGACCGCCTATCTGAAACCGGATGTCGACAAGGCTTCGGTGATCGAGATGGTCCGGGCAACGGAAGGTATCGATCTCGTGCTGGATCGGGAAGCCGCTGCCGCGCGGTTTGATCTGCCTGCGGACCGGATCGGGGATATCGTCATTGTCTCGGGAGAGAATCAGGTGCTGGGGACATCGGCAGATAGGCATGACCTTACGGCGCTCGATGTGCCGTTGCGCTCTCATGGCGGATTGAGCGAACAGGTTATTCCCTTTATTTCCAATGTAGCGATACCGGATTTGCCGGAGGCGCCGGCGCTGCATAATTACGATGCCTATTATTATGCGACACGCGCCGCCGCGACGGCCTTTGCAAAATGAACAAGATGACGGCAGGAAAATCAGCGCGTTCAATCCGCAAGGAAGCGATGCGGATCGGCGGGCGGAAAGTCAGCACAGAAGATGTTGTCGAAGTTCATTATCCCTACACCAATGAGGTGATTGGAACGGTGCCCGCCGGGAGCGCAGAGCATGCGCGTGAGGCGTTCGAGATTGCGGCGCAATACAAGCCGAAACTCACCCGCTATGAACGGCAGCAGATTCTCTTTCGGGCCGCGGAGCTTATCCGTCAGCGGCGGGAGCAGTTGGCGGCGGTGATCACGCTGGAGCTTGGAATCTGTCATCAGCATGCGCTCTATGAAACCGGCCGCGCGTATGATGTTTTCACCCTCGCGGGCCAGCTTGCCATTCTCGATGACGGACAGATTTTTTCCTGCGACCTGACGCCCCATGGAAAGGCCCGTAAGATTTATACCAAGCGCGAGCCAGTGAATGTGATTTCGGCGATTACCCCGTTCAATCATCCGCTCAATATGGTGGCGCACAAGATCGCTCCGGCGATCGCCACGAATAACTGCGTTGTCTGCAAACCGACGGAGCAAACGCCTCTCACAGCTATCGCGCTTGCGGATATCCTTTATGAGGCGGGGTTGCCGCCGGAAATGTTTCAGGTCGTTACCGGCTGGCCGCAGGATATCGGCGAGGAAATGATTATCAATAACCATATTGATATCATTACCTTCACGGGCGGCGTTCCCGTCGGCAAGATGATTGCGGCCAAGGCGGGATACAAGCGCCTGGCGCTGGAGCTCGGCGGTAACGATCCGCTGATCATCCTCGATGATCTGAGCGATGACGATCTGGTCAAGGCGGCGGAAATCGCTGTTGCCGGCGCTACGGGCAATTCTGGGCAGCGCTGTACCGCTGTTAAACGCATCCTTGTGCAGGAAAGTATTGCGGACAAGATCGTGCCGCATATCCTTGAAAAAGCGAAAAAAATCAACTTTGGTGATCCTGAGGATCCGGAGACTCAGCTTGGCTGCGTGATTCATGAGCAGGCAGCGGAAATTTTTGAAAATCGCGTTTTCGCAGCCGAAAAGCAGGGCGCGAAAATTCTCTATCATCCGGGGCGGAAGGGGGCTTTGCTCCCACCAATCGTTATCGACCATGTCCCGCATGACAGTGATTTGGTGTTTGAAGAGACGTTCGGACCGATTGTCCCGATTGTCCGCGTGCCGAATGACGATGTCGAACTGATGAAAATTTCGAACTCGACGCCGTTCGGTCTTTCTGCGGGCGTCTGCACCAACCGGCTTGATCGGATTACGCGATTTGTGGATGGCCTCGACGTTGGGACCGTCAATATATGGGAGCAACCGGGATACCGTATCGAAATGTCACCCTTCGGTGGCGTCAAGGATTCGGGGAATGGTGTTAAGGAGGGCGTGTTGGAGGCAATGAAATTCTTTACTAACGTTAAAACCTATTCACTGCCATGGCCGACAGAATAATGCTATAGTCAACAAAAGCGACGCCCCCCAACGTCTTTGCGCAATATAGTAAGATCGATTAAATTTATATATCCATAAGTATAATAGATTTCTTCTATTTGTCACATTGCGCCAGTATTGAAATGAGTATCGATAGATTAACGTCCGGATGAAGATCAGATATGATCCTAAGGGACAGATTTATTTCAGTTATTTCTAAACTACTTACTAAGGGAGAGCGAAACGATGGTAGACTTTAAGAAGGTGGCTTTGGCGTCTGTTGGCGGGCTGTTGGTTGCCGGCAACGTGACGGCAGGCGAGCTGACCGTTTATACAGCGGTTGAGGCGGAAGACCTGAAACGCTACGCCGAAGAATTCAACAAGACCCACCCCGATATTGAAATCAAATGGGTGCGCGACTCCACCGGCGTTGTTACCGCCAAGTTGCTGGCCGAGAAGAACAATCCGCAGGCTGACGTGATCTGGGGTCTGGCCGCGACATCACTTCTGCTGATGAAGTCGGAAGGCATGCTGGAGCCATATGCCCCGGCAGGTGTTGAGAATCTCGACAAGAAATTTGTCGACAAGAGCAACCCGCCGACCTGGACAGGAATGGATGCCTGGGTTGCCTCTGTCTGCTTTAACACTGTCGAAGGTGAGAAGCTGGGCCTGACGGCACCGACGTCCTGGAAGGACCTGACGAAACCTGAATATAAGGGCCATGTCATCATGCCGAACCCGAACTCATCAGGGACCGGCTTCCTGGATGTGTCCAGCTGGCTGCAGATGTTCGGTGAAGAGGGCGGCTGGGAATATATGGATGCCCTGCATGAAAATATTGCCCGCTATACCCATTCAGGCTCCGCGCCTTGTAAACTGGCGGCATCCGGTGAAATTCCGATCGGTATCTCCTTTGCTTTCCGCGGTGCTAAATCCAAGGCCGATGGTGCACCGATTGAAATTATTGTGCCGGAAGAAGGCGTTGGCTGGGACATGGAAGCCACGGCCATTGTTGCCGGTACGGATAATATCGAAGATGCGAAGAAGCTTGTCGACTGGACCATCACCAAGGAAGCAAACGTGATGTATAACACCGGTTACGCCGTTGTTGCCTATCCGGGTGTGGCCAAGCCGGTTGAGTTCTTTCCTGAAAATCTGACGGAGAAAATGATCGATAACGATTTCGAATTCGCGGCGAACAACCGCGCAGCCATCCTTGAGGAATGGCAGAAGCGTTACGATTCCAAATCCGATCCGAAAAGCTGATTTTACAGCAAATGAAAAGAAGGCATCGCAATTGCGGTGCCTTCTTTTTATAATGATCGAACAGACGCCGGATTATTATAAGGGGGTATAATGAGTGCGGAGACTTTGCTGGAAAAAAGCACTGACGGCGACGGACAGGAATCCTATCTTCGGATAGACAATTTATGGAAAGCCTTTGGCGATTTCATTGCGCTAAAAAATATTTCGCTCATTATCTCCGACGGTGAGTTCGTCTGTTTCCTTGGGCCATCCGGCTGTGGAAAGACAACCTTGCTTCGGGCCATCGCTGGCCTTGATCTGCAAACCTCCGGCAGGATAGAGCAAGCGGGGAAGGATATCTCCAATTTGCCGCCAGCTGAACGGGATTTTGGTATTGTTTTCCAGTCCTACGCCCTCTTTCCTAATCTGACGATTGAGAAAAATATTTCTTTCGGGCTGGAGAATGCCAGCCTGTCAAAGTCGGTGATCTCCGCGCGGGTGAAGGAACTTCTGGAGCTTGTGGGGCTTCCCGATCAGGGAAAGAAATATCCGGCCCAGCTTTCCGGTGGTCAGCAGCAGCGTATTGCCCTTGCAAGGGCCATCGCTATGTCCCCCGGCCTGTTATTGCTTGATGAGCCGTTGTCCGCCCTTGATGCCAAGGTGCGGGTGCATCTGCGTCACGAGGTGAAGGAACTTCAGCGCAAACTCGGGATCACCACGGTGATGGTTACCCATGATCAGGAAGAAGCCCTGTCCATGGCGGACCGGATCGTGGTCATGAATCATGGCGTGATTGAGCAGATCGGCACGCCGACAGAAATCTACCGGGAACCGGCGACCTTGTTCGTGGCCGATTTTATCGGCGAGATGAACCAGATCGCCGCAACTGCGGGCGAGAAGACTGCGGATGGAAAATCGACCGTCAGAATCGGATCGAAGGTGTTTATCTGCGGCGATCATGATTATCCAACGGGCACAGATGTTATTGCGGCGGTCCGTCCGGAAGATATCGTCCCCCATGGTGCCTATTTTCACGACAAGATCGCAGAGACGGAAAATGCTATTGTTTGCCGGATAAAGGAGATGGAGTTTCTCGGCTCCTTCTGGCGGACTCGTCTCTCCAGCGACACATTGGGCGATGCCGAAATTTTCGCAGACTTTTCCATTAACGCCATCCGGCGGCTGGAAATTGCGGAAGAAACGGATATCGCCGTCGAGATTCCGGGGAACCGGCTCAAGGTTTTTGCCGCCAAAGAGGGTGATCACTGATGTCTGTGACAACACAGGATCACTTGCCTCAGGGTCGGCCGCTCGCCGCCAAGCTTGGTCGAGACGATTGGTTGATGCGCTCCTTCATCCTCGTGATCGCGCTTTATCTAATACTGACGCTGGCCTTCCCGCTTTACGCCATGCTCTCGAAGGCGTTCTCGACCTTTCAGTTTGATCTGACGCAAATTGAATTGCAGGTGAGTGACGATCAGGGGAATTTCAGCGGCGAAATCCTCTCTGCCGCGACCCTGAACGAGGAGCTCGATGCGATCCCGCAAGAGGAGATGGCGACAAGCAGTGACGGTCGGCTGAGCCTAGTGCCGCTGTTTCCTGATTTCAGTTTCAGAAGTCCCGTCCTCTACAAGATCCGGGGAACAACGCCGGAGGCGGTTTATCTGATCGGTTCGGAGCGGAGGGAGGGAACAGAGTGGACAGAGGTCGATTCCAACACTTTCCGCAAAGTGGTGTTAAGGCCGGTCAAGTCTGTCGGTTTCAGTAACTTTGCGACCTATTTTTCGACGCCGTCCCTGTTCCAGTCTATCGGAAACTCTATCTTTATTTCCGTCATCAGTACGATCGTGACGGTCAGTCTGGCCTTCGCATTCGCCTATGCGCTCAGCCGAAGCTGCATGCGGTTCAAGGGTGCCTTTCGTCTGATTGCCATGGCGCCGATATTGGTGCCGTCCTTGCTGCCGGGAATTGCGCTGGTTTACCTGTTCGGCAATCAGGGCATGCTGAAAGAACTGATGATGGGGGAATCCATTTACGGACCCTATGGGATCGTTCTGGGATCAGTATTTTTCACTTTTCCCCATGCCATGATTATCATCACCACGGCGCTCGCCATTTCCGACGCGCGGCTTTATGAGGCGGCCGTGTCACTCAGGGCTAGCGCCTGGAAAACATTCTGGACCGTGACGGTGCCGGGCGCGCGCTACGGTCTGATATCGGCAGCCTTCGTCGTTTTCAATCTGGTGATAACCGATTTCGGCCTGCCCAAGGTTATTGGCGGGCAATACAACATGCTGGCCGTTGACATTTACAAGCAGGTGATCGGGCAGCAGAATTTCGAGATGGGCGCCGTGGTTTCCGTGGTCTTGTTGATGCCGGCCTTTCTCGCCTTCGTTGTTGATCGTCAGGTACAGAAAAAACAGGTGGCATTGCTCTCGGCGCGGTCAGTTGTCTATGAGCCAAAACCCGATCCGCGCTTTGACTGGATATGTTTTGCGTTCTGTTCTCTGATTGCGGTCTTTATCCTTGGTATTCTGGGGGTTTGCCAGTTTGCCGCGCTGATCAAATTCTGGCCTTATGATCTCTCCCTCAGCCTGAAAAACTACAGCTTCGACCTGATGGATGGCGGTGGATGGGATGCCTATCGCAACTCCATCAAGCTAGGCATATTAACGGCCGTTTTCGGAACGATTGTCGTCTTCACCGGGGCCTATATGGTGGACAAGACACGGGGGTTCCGGACCGGACGGAGTCTGTTCCAGTTCCTGGCCATGTTGCCGATGGCCATCCCCGGCATGGTTCTGGGTCTTGCCTATATCTTCTTTTTCAATAATCCGGACAATCCGCTCAGCGTGATCTATGGGACGATGACAATTCTGGTGATCGTTACCATTACCCATTTCTATACAGTATCGCATCTAACGGCAGTGACGGCCCTTAAACAGATGGATGGTGAGTTCGAATCTGTCGCGGCGTCCCTGAAACAGCCGTTCTATAAGCTGTTTGCGCGGGTTACTGTGCCGGTCTGTATGCCGGCAATTCTGGATATTGCGATTTATCTGTTCGTGAATGCCATGACAACCGTTTCGGCCGTTGTGTTTCTCTATTCCACGGATACGGCGCTCGCGTCCGTTGCCGTGTTGAATATGGACGATGCTGGCGACATCGCGCCTGCGGCTGCCATGGGGATGATGATTTTCTATACCAATGCCGCCGCCCGTATTCTGCATTTGGTGGCGTCGAAGGGTATCCTGAAGCGAACGCAGGCCTGGCGGACGCGCTGATGATGCGTATGAGCAATCCAGATGGATTTTGACCGGGGAAATACGCATGTCTATTACGCCGATATTGGAGAAGACGGCGGGCTCGACCTGAACCATTGCTGGAAGGCGTTGAGCGAGGCCGAAAAGGCACGTGCCGGACGGTTTCGCTTTGATCTCCACCGGCACCGCTATGTGCGGGCGCATGGAAAGATGCGGCATATCCTGGCGGCCTATCTTGATGTATCTGCAGACCGGATTCCCATCGAGACGGGAAATCGCGGCAAGCCGTTTATCTCCGCGGAAAAGCTTTACTTTAATATGTCCCATTCCGCGGATACCGGCGTTTTCGTGGTGACCCGAAGCGGTGAAATCGGCATTGATGTCGAGATGTTCGATCGTAAGGTCGAAGTCGATGATCTAAGCCGACATTATTACACGCCGTCCGAGCAGGCCCATCTCGCCTCCTTTGACGGAGCGGATCGACGGGAGCTGTTTTTCTGGCTGTGGACCGCGAAGGAAGCGCGGATGAAAGTTACAGGGGAGGGACTGGCGCTGGATCCCCGGCACATCGATGTGGAAATTGAGGCGGGGAAACCTGTTTCCTACCGGTTGCCGGAGCGGCCCAAGGCAAGCCTCGCCCATGTTGTCCTGCCGGAGCTTGCGGGGGCCTGCAGCGTGGCCGGGCTGTTCATGCCGTCGCTGGACATAAAGACGTTAGCGGATTCGGACTGAATGGCGATCAGCTTTTGATGTCCAGCGTAACTTTCTGAAGTTCGTTCCAGACTTCGAACATTTTCACATTGGCCTTGTAGCTATGAAGCGCCAGGTTCTGATTAATGATTTCACTTGCAAGATCCACATTCGGACTTTCAACAAAACCTTCCTCATTGGCGAAGGGGTTGTTGGGGAAAAAAGAATTGATCGTTGCGGGATCGCGTTCACGAACCTTCACAGTCGGTGCTCCGGTCTCATCGGTGGTCTGCACCGGTTCAACCGCCTTATAGGATTCATTTTCGCCTTTGGCGCCGGGGGTGCCGACACTGTCAATATTGACAATGTTCTGCGCGGAAACTTCCGCCCGTTTCGCTGCTGCCGTCATTCCGCTGATCGCGGAGCCCAGTATTGTAGTCATGATTGTCTCCAATCAATACAATTTTAAATAAACTTTATACGAATATAATATTTCATATAAACACTTTATAAGAGCGTATTCGTTAACAAACAGTTAAGAAATCGACTATGCCCTGGACAGGAACGCGCGCCAGCGATCCAGAAGGTAGAAAAGGTCCTCGCGCGCACCTTCCTGCGGTGTCCTGTCATCATCGAAGAGTGGTTCGATCAGATATTTATCCGGCGTCAGCGTCAGGGAGAAGGCATTCCCGGTGATCTCAAAACTCCCGCCGAGCGCGTTTGCTGTTCTGTCGAACAAATAATCGATGAGGGCGATATCTCCCTGAATTTCCGTTTCAAGAAACTCTTCCAGAAGTTTGTTTTCCGGCGATATTTTCGCGGAGATCAGCCCCGTTTTCTCGTCACGCTTCATCAGTATCTCAAGCATACGGGCTCTTTCAGTCGGCGACATAAAGGGGGTAGGCTGTGGTAATATGGCCGTTCGGGGAGCGATAGCCCTCGATCAGAAAGTCATGACCGGATCGTCCGCGCCATCTGGCGCCATCGGGCAGCTCATTCGTCGAGACGGCAAGAAGGATGCTGTCTATAATTTCCTCTCTTGAGAAGTTATCCGGAAAAAAGCTGGAGAATTTCTCCTTCCATCTCTTTTCTGCGGGATCATATATCTCAACCGTGGCCGTGTAGACGCCGGCGCGGTTTGGCCCGGACAGTATCTTCTTTATGCGGGAATGGCTGGGGGAGCCGTCCCGCGGTGCAACATGGAACCCCACGGGCTTTCCCCGATGATTAATCTCCCCGTCAAAGATATGGGTAAGATCAAGAGAGTGCGCAGAAGCCGTTGCTCTATCGGCAGGCGGTTCAGAGAAGGGCGAAGAGAGAACAAAATAAGCGGCAAGAGCGATCAGCAGGACAATGAAAACCCCTGCCTTTTTCATTAGGGACAATCGGCGAACAGATTTTTGTCCGCTAGCTCGCACCATTGACAAAACTCTCGACCAGGCTTTTCGCCACCAGGTTCCAGCCATCGACCAGCACGAAGAAGATCAGCTTGAAGGGGAGGGAAATCATTACCGGCGGCAGCATCATCATACCCATGGACATCAGGATGGAAGCCACCACCATATCGATCACGATAAAGGGCACGAACAGCAGGAAGCCGATTTCGAACGCACGTTTCAGTTCACTGATCATGAAGGCTGGCACTAGGACCTTGAGCGGGATAGCGTCGGGTCCTTCTGTCACCGGTGTCGCACTCAGATCCATGAACAGCAGCACATCTTTTTCCCGGGTATGCTGAAGCATGAAAGTCCGGAAGGGTGCGACAGTCCGCTCAAAGGCTTCCGCCTCGTCAATCTGCTCGTCGATCAGCGGGACAATTCCGTTTTCATAAGCGCTTTCAAAAGTCGGCGCCATGATGAATGCCGTCAGGAACAGCGCGAGGGAGATAATCACCACATTCGGCGGCGTCGATTGAACGCCAAGCGCGCTACGAAGCAGCGAGAGCACAACGATGAGCCGTGTGAACGAGGTTGTGACGATCAGGATTGCTGGCGCAAGACTGAGGACCGTCATCAGGACGACCAGCTGAACGATCCGCCCGGTTAGCGGCCCGGCATCCTCACCGAAGTCGAGGGATACGGATTGGGCCAGCACTTCCAACGGCAGGGCCAGTATCGTAACCGCAAAGGCCAGGCCGAGCAGGGAGCCCTTGTTTTTGGTTATAAAGCGCAGCCCGCGCGTTACGGGTAATTTACTCATGAGATGTTATCTCGCCCTGTTCAGCCGTGTTTTTTGATGGAATATTCTGCTCGACCACCAGATCACGCTCAGGCCCAAGTAGCAGCAGATGCTCCCGGTCGTCGCGCTTCACCAGGACAAGGCGCCGCTTCGCATCGACTGCAATCACGTCAGTAACGGAAAGTCGTTTCGGACTGGAGGGATCGCGTGTCGCTCTCGGGACCATGCCAAATCGCCGGGCAAGCAGGGTGATAAGCGCGATGAGGCCAAGAACAACAAGCAGGCCGACAATATATTTCAGGTATTGTACGGGTTCCATAGGCCTGCCATTTTTGTCTTCGTCCGGTTAAATTACGCGTGTCGGACACACAGTAGCGGGCCTTGGCGGATTTGAAAACTATTCTTTATGGAGGTCGCTTTCCATGGCGTGAATATCACGGCCCAGCGCATCGTGACGTTGCTGGATTTCATTAGAAAGCGTGTTGAGCGATTGCATGACCTGATTCATGAATTTGGTGAGCTCAATGCGGTCGTCTCTTGGTGCGCTCTGGACCCGGCCCTGGACACGGATAATTTTTTCCGGCAGAGATGCCATGTCGACCATGATGCCATTCCGGGTCTGTTCCAGGTAGACCGAAATATCATTCAACAGATCCGAAATATCCGAATTTATTGTCGACATGTTTTCCATTGTCTTAATTTGTTATTAAAATGGCGGTTAATCCTGACACCGGTAAAGATATGACAATATCTCCGAAACCGCGGCGAACGCCTTTAACGGGATAGGACAATCAACCTCGATTTCCGACAATATTTGTGCAAGATCAGAATCGGTGCGCACCTTTACACCACGAGCGAAGGCCAATTGCAAGATTTGTTCAGCAATTTCTCCTTTTCCGCTCGCGGTCACCCGGGCGAGGGCGTCCGGATTTTCCGCATAGCTGAGGGCGACGGCAATCGTGCCGTCGGCGTTGTTTTGCGGATCATTTTCGTTCTGTGCCATCTGTTTCTCCGGCCGGATATGACCAGTTTCGCGGACGATACCGCATGACAATTAATTTTTCTTTACATCTTCCCTGATATTCGGCCGTTTGATGTCACTTCCCTCTTGCAACTCAGATAGGGAAGGATTATGTTCCCGTTCGCCGGACAATGGCAACACAGCCAATTTTGATTGTCGACGGCGCTGTGCAGCAAGACTGACAGGGGCAACTGCTCCGATTTGCACAACTGAAACTGAACAAATGTCGTATTGACACGATCGGCTGTCCCGAGGCGGGACTGGCCCAGCAACATTGAATGCTCCCGTCGTTCAATAAAATGAAATGCGCGCGGTGGATGCCAGAGATTAAAGGAGTGACCTGTATATGAATGATTTGGAAAATGCGTTAAATGGAAAGTCCGTTGCCATTCTTGTCGCCAACGGATTTGAAGAATCCCATATGACGAGCCTGCACAAAAGTCTGGTCCTGACCGGGGCAGACGTTAAGATCGTCTCGCCGGAGAAGGGCGTCGTGAACAGCTGGCATGGGAATGGCTGGGGTCACTTCTTCCCGGCAAATGCGCATTTGGCAACCTCCATGTCACATCACTTTGACGCTGTTATTATTCCGGGTGGTTCACGCCATGTTAATCGCCTGATCTCCGATCCGCAGACCGCCCGCTTCATGCGCGGTTTCATGGAAGATAACAAGCCGGTCGCGTTGGTTGAAGGCGCCACGAAAATTCTGGCGGAAGCCGATTTGCTGGCAGATCGCACCGTCGTTTCTTTTGAAGACGTGAATGACGATCTTGCGAAAAAGGACGTAAAACTCGCCGAAGACGATATCCATGTCGATGACATGCTGGTCAGCAGCAAATTTGCTGATGAGGCGCTGGTCGAGAAATTCGCTGACCGCATCCTGAGTTACGAGCCGGAAGCATGGGAAGCTGCCTGAACCTCTTCCGCTTGATGATTTGACGAAAACGCTCCCGTTTCCGGGGGCGTTTTTTTTGATCGAACGCCGTGATCGAGGCGGCAATTTACGGTCTGTTAACATTTCTCTTCTAGTTTAGGGTCAGGAAAAACCGCGAACAGAAGCGATTTTGCTATGAATTTGGACAAAATTCCGATCTTCGCCGCCCTGACGGAGAAAATGAAATGGCTCACTGCCCGGCAGAATGTGCTGGCGCAGAATATTGCCAATTCGGATACGCCGAACTATCGGGCGCGGGATCTGAAGCCGCTGGAATTCCGCGAAATGATTGAAGGGCCGAAGGAAGACGACGGCGTGCAGATCAGCCGGACGAATATGCGGCATATTTTTGTGGATGAAATCACGTCTTACGAGACGGTGATCAACCGCGAGTCAAGCGAAACGACACCGACCGGAAACGCGGTCTTGCTTGAACAGGAAATGATGAAAGTTGCGGAAACGCAAATCCAGTATGAGCTGACAACGTCGCTCTATAAGAAAAATCTCGGGATGTTGAAAACAGCCCTTGGTCGCCGTTAACCGGATCGAGAAAGGATACCGATAACATGGATCTTCTAAAAACAATGACAATCTCGGCCTCGGGCATGGATGCCCAAGGGCAGCGTATGCGGGTAATTTCGGAGAACCTGGCGAACAAGGACAGTATGGGTAAAACAGCGGATGAAGATCCCTATCGCCGGAAAATCATCTCCTTTCGGAATGTTCTGGATCGCGAGACGAATGTCACGAAAGTCAAGGTAGGCCGTATTACTGAGGACCGGACCGATTTCGATCTGAAATTTAACCCGAGCCATCCGGCAGCGAACGCCGATGGCTACGTTAAGATGCCCAATGTCAATTCTCTGGTTGAGATGATGGACATGAAGGAAACCCAGCGGTCTTATCAGGCCAATCTGGGGGTGATCGAAGCATCGAAAAAGATGATCATGCGGACGCTGTCTATTTTGCAGCAGTAACGAATAGGGACGAGCGGAGAGTAGAAAATGGCTGATACGAGCGCAATTGCGGCAACGCAAGCCTATTCAAAAGCAATCAACAATGCTCTGGGTGCAAAACCCGAAGCGGCATCCTCTGACGCGGCCGCCGCGGTTGGCGGACCGAGTTTCGCTGAAATGCTGGCGCAGGCCGGTACCGAAGCCGTGGATGCAGGCGTCGCCTCCGAACAGATCAGTCTTGAGGCTGTCACCGGAAACGCCGGCCTTGCGGATATCGTGACGGCGGTTAGTAACGCCGAAGCAACCCTTGAAACCGTGGTTGCAGTACGTGATCGTGTAATTCAGGCTTATCAAGACATCATAAAAATGCCAATCTAGGCTGTAAGGTTAATTTACAGCAAAAGGATTGACGCGATATGAGCCCAACCGATGTCGTCGACGTGGTACGCGAAGCGATTTGGGTCCTGTTGGCCGTTGCCGCACCGGTAATGCTTGTCGCATTAGGTGTTGGACTGGTGATCGCCCTTATTCAGGCATTGACGCAGGTACAGGAAATGACGCTTGTCTTCGTGCCCAAGATTCTGGCGATCTTTCTGTCTTTAA
Organism: Sneathiella sp.; assembly: GCA_002706985.1. Taxonomy (GTDB): domain Bacteria; phylum Pseudomonadota; class Alphaproteobacteria; order Sneathiellales; family Sneathiellaceae; genus Sneathiella. Next base: position 48,768 of record PAKP01000018.1, read on the forward strand.
TCATTTTCATGCCCTTCATGATTTCCTCGATGATCGGGCTCATGGAACAGATTGCTCAGCGTATTTCGGGCACATGACGACCGGTGGCACCTAGATGCTGGATGAGTTTCTCAGCGTTAATATTTTCGCCTATCTTCTGGTTTTTATCCGCCTCGGCGCGGCCTTCATGGTTGTTCCTGGTTTCGGGGAAGCGTTTGTCCCGGCCCGTGTCCGCCTTGGGATTGCCCTTACGGTAAGTTTACTGGTCTTGCCCTTCGCGGCC
>PAKP01000019.1 GCA_002706985.1 Sneathiella sp.
AGGGAGAAGTGCGCTTCGGCTCTGTCGGATTGCGTTTTCCTTTTGTTGAAGTGAAAGCAGCGGACATTGATGAAAGCGGTCATATTACCCGGTTCTCCGACGTCGACGAGATCGGCGAGATTATCATGAAGGGCGTTTGCGTCACGCCCGGTTATGTGCAGGCAGAGTATAATCAGAAGGCGTTCACGACCGACGGCTGGCTGCGTTCCGGCGACCTTGGACGGATTGATGCTGATGGCTATATTTGGCTCACGGGCCGGGCAAAAGATCTGATCATTCGGGGTGGACACAATATCGATCCTTCAATCATTGAAGAAGCGTTGCATGAACATCCGAGCGTGGAGCTTGCCGCCGCTGTGGGACGGCCCGATGCCTATGCCGGTGAAATGCCGGTGGCCTATGTTCAGTTGAAGCCGGATGCAAAGGTAACGCCGGAGGAATTGAAGGAGTTCGCGCGCGAGCATATTCCGGAGCGGGCGGCGAACCCGGCGGACCTGACTATCATAAGAGAAATGCCGCTGACGGGCGTTGGGAAGATATTCAAGCCCGCGCTCCGGCACGATGCCGCAGTGAAAGTCTTCAATGCCGAACTCGAGGCGCTTGCCGCGGACGGGGTAGATATCACTGTGACGGTCGATAATCATCCGATGCATGGCAGTCTGGCGACCGTGTCAGTCACGGGTGGAGACAAGGACCAATTGGGACCACAGATATCGGAAAAACTCGGGCCCTATACTTTGCGGCATGAAGTTGTTTGGCAAGGATGAGATTGAGTCCCATATTCTATATCAGTCTCAGATCTGTTGAGAAGGAGGCGTGTCATGAATATCCGCAGTCCGATTTCTAACCTGCCCACCCATGAGGTGACAAATGTCCCGCCACCTCTCGGAGATCAGGATCTCTATGGCAAGGATTTGCCGTTGCAGGAAGGGCTGCGCCGGGAAGGGGCAGGATGGGCGGAACGCAACATAATCGATTTCGCCATGAAGGCGGGTACGGAGGAAACGCTTGAATGGGCCAATCAGGCAAACCGGTATCCTCCCGAAATGAAAGCATTTGACCGCAATGGCATGCGGATCAATCAGGTAACCTTTCATCCGGCCTATCATAACCTGATGGACCTCGCGATCGCCAACGACCTTCCGAGTTTTGCCTGGAACAATCCACGCTCCGGAAACCATGTTGCCCATGGCGCGCTTTCCTATCTTCTCAATCAGATTGAAGGCGGGGTTCTGTGTCCGATGGCCATGAGCTATGCCGTGGTGCCTGCCCTCAAGGCCACACCGGAGATAGCTGATGTCTGGATTCCGCGGCTGCTGGCGCAGGAATACGATCCCCGGGATATCCCTGCGGAGGAGAAAAAAAGCATAACCATGGGCATGTTCATGACGGAGAAGCAAGGCGGCTCCGACGTGCGTGCCAATTCAACGAAGGCGAGGCCGGAGGGCACCAAAACCGGGCCCGGGGCTGCTTATATCCTCACCGGGCACAAGTTTTTCTGCTCCGCGCCGATGTCGGATGCCTTCCTATCGCTCGCCTACACCGAAAATGGGCTGAGCTGCTTTTTGCTTCCGCGTTGGCGTCCCGATGGCACGCGGAACGGTCTTTATATTCAACGCCTGAAGGACAAGCTCGGAAATAAATCCAATGCGTCGAGTGAAATGGAACTTGTTGAGGCCTGGGGCCTTATGCTCGGTGAGGAGGGAAGGGGCGTCCGCACCATCATTGAAATGGTTCAGGGCACGCGCTACTACTGCGCAGTCGGATCTGCTGCCTTGATGCGACAGGCAGTGACACAGGCAATACATCATGCGGCGCATCGCTCGGCTTTTCAGAAAAGACTTCTCCAGCAACCCTTGATGCAGAACGTTCTTGCGGATCTCGCGCTGGAATCTGAGGCGGCGACAACCCTGTTCCTGCGCCTTGGCCGTGCGATAAGCGATGCCGGAACGGACCCGGCGGAGGCGGCACTGGCGCGTATCGGGACGGCGATCGGCAAATACTGGATCTGCAAACGCACGCCGGGTCATATTTACGAAGCCATGGAGTGTCACGGCGGTCCCGGATATATCGAAGAGACCATCCTCCCCCGACTTTATCGTGAGGCGCCGGTGAACAGTATCTGGGAAGGATCGGGCAATGTCATCTGCCTTGATGTCCTGCGCGCCCTTTACAAGGATCCTGGTGCGCTTCCTGCGTTCTTTGCGGAAGTTGAGCGTGCGAAGGGCGGTAATAGAAACCTTGATCTTCATATCACACGGTTGAAAGCTGAAGTCGATGAGCAGGGCAACTTCGAGGCGCGGGCCCGCCGGATCACGGAGATGATGGCGCTCGCCTGGCAGGCGGCACTCTTGGTGCAACATGCGCCGTCGGCGGCATCCGATGCCTTTTGCGCCTCACGGCTTGGCAATTATTGGTCCGGGGCTTATGGCACTTTGCCGGAAGGAATCGATTTTACCGCCATACTGAAACGGGCTGGCGCTTCGCTGTGATTAATATCGCAATGTCGGTAATTGGGAATTGCCTTTGGGTTGTTCTATCCGTTAAATATTCGGTATCAGAGATTGCCTCTTGCGGCGGATTGTTGCGGTATGGGTGATCACTTCCTATAAATCAAGAAGAATAACAATCAGTCGGAGGCATCCATGAAAACAAGAATAACGGAACTTTTCGGTATTGAGCATCCCATCATTCAGGGGGGCATGCATTATGTCGGATATGCCGAATTGGCGTCAGCGGTCTCCAACGCGGGTGGGCTTGGTATCATTACGGGGCTGACACAGAAAACGCCAGCGGATCTTGCCAATGAAATAGCCCGCTGCAAGGATATGACCGACAAACCCTTCGGCGTGAATTTGACCTTTCTGCCGAGCTTCACGGCGCCGCCCTATCCGGAATATATCGAGGCGATCGTCAAAGGCGGTGTCAAGATTGTTGAAACAGCAGGCCGCAGCCCTGAAGCCTATATGCCGGCGCTAAAAGACGCCGGAATTAAGGTTATTCATAAATGCACGTCTGTTCGCCATTCCCTGAAAGCGCAGAAGATTGGCTGTGATGCGGTCAGTGTGGACGGTTTCGAATGCGGCGGGCACCCAGGGGAAGACGATATCCCGAACATGATCCTGCTGCCGCGGGCGGCGGAAGAGCTTGAGGTTCCGTTCGTTGCGTCCGGCGGCATGGGCAATGCCCAACAGCTTGTTGCATCCTTGGCGCTGGGTGCGGACGGGATCAATATGGGCACCCGTTTCATGGTGACCAAGGAAGCCCCCGTCCATCAGAATGTCAAGGATGCGATCATCGCCGCGAGCGAGCTGGACACGAAGCTGATCATGCGGCCACTTCGCAATACCGAGCGTGTGTTGAATAACGATGCGGTCGAGAAGGTCCTTGAGATCGAGCGGGAAAAAGGCATGAATACGAAGATCGAGGATATTGTCGATCTCGTCGGCGGGGTCTATCCGAAGGTCATGCAGGACGGGGATGTGGGTGTCGGTGCCTGGAGCTGCGGCATGGTTGCCGGTCTCATCCATGATAATCCGACCTGCAAGGAGCTTATCGACCGGATCATGAGCGAGGCGGAGGAAATCATTAACAGCCGCCTTAGCAAGTTCGCCGCAGCTTAATATTATCTACCCTCTTGGGCTGAAAGTATTGCAGCTTTCAGCCCTACTTGCCCGTCCAGACAGGTTTGCGTTTCTCGACAAAAGCTCTGCGGGCTTCCTTGCTGTCCTCTGATGCAAATGCAAGCGATAAAGCATCGAGCGCCGTTCCGGGAACCGTCTTGAAATCCATATTTTCCATTCGATAGATGAGTTCACGGGCGGCTCTCAGGCCAACCGGTGACATGCTGGCCACTTTCGCGGCCAGCTTGCGGCTCTCAAAGGTGAGATCTTCCGGCGCGACAACGCGTGTAATCATACCAAGGCGCTCTGCTTCAATGGCGGATATTGGATCGCCTGTGTAAATCAGCTCCGCCGCTTTCATTCGGCCGATCAAACGCTGCAGGAACCAGACATGCATGCCGGGAGGCGCCGCGAGATTTGGAACGCCCGGATAGCCGAACTTCGCATCAGAGGATGCGATCACCATATCGCAGGCGAAAGCAAGGGTGCAGGCGCCTTCCATGGCATATCCATGCACAGACGCCATAATAGGTTTTGACAGCGCGCGAACCTTGTCAATCATTTCGACGTAAAAGCGGGACAGAAAGGCTTTCATGTCGGTTGGGCCGTATGTATCGAGCAGCTTCAAATCGACACCCCCTGACAATCCTTTGCCCTTGCCGGAAAGAATTATAATTTTGACGTCCGGGTTCGCATTCGCCTGATCAAGCGCAGCGAAATACTCGGTTGTCATTTCCGGAGTGATGACATTGGCGGGAGGGTTGTCGAGAACAATATCGGCAATCCCGTCTTCCACGGAATAGTGGAGCAGGGAGAAAGTGGTCATTTTCTAACTCGCATTATTTTTTTACATATTTTCTGGATTGAAAGTAAATCATAACGCATGCTAGCGGAAGAAAATCAATAAAAAGAGGCTAAGATGAAGACGCCCGAATTTCGAGAACTCCTGAAACGGTTTTCAAATGCCGCTGAATCCGGCGATGGCGAGGCGTTCGCTGCCTGTTTCACCGAAGACGGCATTTATCATGATTATGTCTATGGTGACCATAAGGGGCGGGCGGAAATCGCAGATATGATGGAAAACCAGTTTCATCGTGATGCCGGAGACGACTATCGCTGGGAAATGTTCGATCCGATATGTGAGGGCGACATCGCCTATGCATGGTCTCTGTCGAGCTTCACGTCAACAGTCCCGGAGTTTGCAGGACAAAAAGTCGTCATTGACGGTATGAGCCGATTTGAACTCCGTGATGGGTTGATTGCGGACTATAGAGAATCGGTTAATGGCGGGGTTGCCATGGCACAGCTCGGCGTGCAGCCCGAGCGGATGGCCAAGGTATGCGCCAAATGGGCACGCATGCTGATCGAGCAACCGGAAACTCAGGAATATCTCGCCCGGTCAAAAGGGTCCCGGAAAGACGGACAGTAAAAGATGACCTCATCAGGCGGTAGGGACAGCACGCCGGAGAGCGGAAGTTTGGCAGCGGGCATTCCCTATGGACCGCTCATTCTGACGTTGGCGATGCAAACCCTGGCGACGATGGCCGCCTTTTCCGCGCCGACCCTTGCGCCGAAGATTGCTGAAGATCTTGGAGTTGATGGCCATCTTATCGGCTTTTTTGTCTCGACTGTTTATGGCATAGGTATCTTCTCCGCCCTTCTCTCCCCTGATTTTATCCAGAAGTTCGGGGCGGTTCGGGTCGGACAGTTTGTCATGCTGGGCGTGATTGCCATGCTTGCGATCGCGGGGTCCGGCGGATTGCATGCGCTGGCTTTTTGCGCGGTGGTCTTAGGTATAGGATACGGCGCGACGGCGCCGGTTTCGACACATCTCCTCATTCCGCGGACGAAGCCCAGTGTTCTCAATCTTGTCTTTTCCATACGTCAGATCGGAGTCCCGCTCGGAGGTGTACTGGGCGCACTGATATTACCGTTTCTGGCAGTGGAGTTCGGTTGGCGCATTGCCTTTTGGGCGCAGCTTTTTCCAGCGGTACTACTGCTTCTGTGGTTCCAGTATTACCGCAACAGTTGGGACGCAGGCAGGAACCAAAGTCATAGACTCTTTAAGGGCGAGCTCTGGCGACCGCTTTATCTTCTTCGCGATAACCGTTTGATGCGACTGCTGGCAATTGCCAGCTTTGCCTATGCAGGTATCCAGCTCTGTTTTATTGGCTTTATGGCGCTGCATCTGACGGAAATGACCGGCCTCAGCCTGATTGCCGCAGGGCAGGTTCTTGCGCTGTATCAGATCTCGGGTGTTGCCAGCCGTCCACTCTGGGGGTGGATCGCCGACAGATATATAACATCAATACGCCTGCTGGGCGTACTCGGGCTGGTGATGGGCATTGCCGCTATCGCCGCCGGCCAGTTTTCCGAAAGCTGGTCGATCTGGTTTGTTCTGCTGGTGGCTATCGTGGCCGGCGCGACGGCAAGCGGCTATACCGGCATCGCGTATGGGGCATTTGCCGCTTTTGGCGGAAAATACAGGACGGAGGCGACGGCGCTGGGATCAGGCGCCATGTTTGCCGGAGTGCTGATCATGCCAACGGTCTTCGGCCTTATCGTCGGTGATGCGGCTCAATACTGGCAGGCATATGGCGTGATGGCCCTGATTGCGGCGGCAAGCGGCGCCTGGTTGATAACGGCGAAGGTGCCAACTGAAACAACCTCGGACTAAAGGTCGATTCGATTAAGAATGATGTAAATGAAAAGAGAAGGAGAGGTATATGGAAACCGTTGGACTGGGGCTACATTTTGAAGAATTGCCCATGGGCAAGCAATTTAAAACGATCGGGCGCACGATAACTGAGTCCGATATCGTCAATTTCATCAATTGTACCGGAATGACTGAGGTACTATTCATAGATCTTGAATATTTGGAAAACCACTCGGATATTCGAGGGCGGGTCGCACCGGGAGCGCTTGGCTATACAATCGCGGAAGGGCTTCTCGTGCAGTCAACAATGCAACATACAGGGCTCGCATTTCTGAATATGGAGCTGGATGTGCGGGCGCCGGTGTTCGCGGGGGATACGATCCATGTCGAATGCGAGGTGATTGAATCACGGCTGACATCCAAGGGAACACGGGGGCTGGTTCGTACAAGAAATAAAGTAATCAATCAAAACGGGCAAGTTGTTATTGAGTATACGCCACTTCGTATGGTTAAATGCCGTGACATTGACTGAGGGCAGCTAACTTTTTGAGGAGGGGTGATGGCAGCGAAGGAAAAACTGACGGCTGCACAAGTGAGCGGCCTTGTTGCCTTGCTGATCGGAACGCTGGTCATTACAAATGATTTTACGGCCCTCAATATCGCTATCCCTGCCATTGAGAGAGCTTTCCGCGTCGATGTCACGACGGCACAATGGGTGATCAGCGGATATGCACTGGTGTTCGGGGTGTTTATCGTAACGGCCGGACGCCTTGCCGATATGTTTGGAAGGCGGCGTATTTTCCTTATTGGAATTTCAATCTTCTGCATTTTTTCGCTTATTGGCGGACTATCTGAGAATGCCTGGGTTCTGCTTGGCGCAAGAGCCATAATGGGCATAGGCGGATCAATGATGTGGCCTGCCCTGATTGGTATGATTTATGGCATTTTGCCGGAAGAGAAGGCGGCGCTCGCGGGCGGTCTGCTCATGGGGGTTGCCGGTATCGGTAATGGTATGGGGCCCATGCTAGGCGGCGTATTTACGGAATATCTGAGTTGGCGGTGGATATTTTATATTAACGTGCCGGTCTCGATAATCGCTGCTTTTACCATCTATCGGACTGTTCCCGCCGACAGCGATGATGAGGTGAAAGAGAAGATCGATTTTACCGGAATCATGACATTGTCGCTTGGTCTTTTTGGTTTGATGCTCCTGCTGGATATTGGCGCTGATCTCGGTTGGCTCAGCCCAGCTATTATCGCTCTTTTCGGTGCATCCATCGTTCTTCTTGTTTTGTTCGTCATGGTCGAACGCCGCGCAGGGTCAGATGCGTTGGTACCTGAGGAAATTATTGTAAACCGCGAGTTTGTGATGATCAATTTGGCCGCGCTTATGGTATCGGCTATCTATTTTGGCGGGCTCATGTATCTTCCGCAATTCATGGTGAAGGAGCTTGGCTATTCCGCGGCACAGGCGGGGGCGGGTCTCTTGCCGCTTCTTGGTATGTTCGCGATTTCATCTTTTATTGCGGCACCGCTTTATGACTGACTCGGCCCAAAATTGGTGAACAGTCTGGGCGCCTTGTGCCTTGCTGGAGGGATTTATCTGTTGTCCTGGCTTGATGCCTCCACCAGCTTCTCAGGGCTATTGCCCGGCATGATGATTGTCGGATTGGGAACCGGCCTTTTCTATTCCTCGCTCACGACTGCTGGGATAACCTCGGTGGGGCAGGCCCGAAGCAGTCTTGCAAGCGGTATCATCTTTATGGTGCAGAATGCAGGCGGGGCTGTCGGTCTTGGACTTACCACGGCCATCGTTGTGACGGCGCCATCTCTACCGCAAGGGATTGAACGGGCCTTTACCGTCAACGCGATTTTGGCCCTTCTTGCAGTCGCAGTAATTCTGTTTTTCGTGGGGGGAGCTTTGACAGTTGAAAATCTGTTTCCGCCTCGCAAAAGCGAAGAAGAAAACTAACTTTTACTCCTCATCGCTAACTGAGAACCGTTCAGGCATTCTTGATCGTAAGGCCTGCGTCAACGGGTAGCGCCACGCCGTTGATATAGGAAGAGGCTGGTAAAACGAGACTTAAGGTCGCATGAGCGACCTCTTCCGGCACGCCATAACGTTTCAGCGGAATGCGCCGCTTGGCAAAAATCTCTTTATGCTCGTCCTTGATCCGTGCGGTTATGCCTGTATGGATCGCTCCCGGACAGATGCAGTTCACTGTTATTCCATATTTAGGGAGTTCCACTGCAAGGGAGCGAGTCAATCCGATGACGCCATGCTTGGCCGAGGTATAAGGTGCAATTTCTGGGGTTGCACCAAGTCCTTCTGTCGAAGAGATATTTACAATTCTCCCTTCGCCGGAAACCTTTAAAAGGGGCAGTACCGCACGGATAAGCCGGACATGCGCCGTCAGCAATCCGTCGAGATGCCGTTGCCAGTTTTCTTCAAAGGCATCATCCTCGACCGACATGTGACCGGAGAAGCCCGCGTTGTTGATCAGGATATCCAGTCCGCCAAAATGATCACCAATTTCCTTAACAACGGACTGAATTTGCGATTTTTCGGTCACGTCCAGGACCCATCCTTCAGCAGAGCCGCCCGCAGAACGAATTTCCGCCACGACCTTGTCCACCCCTTTCTGCGTCAGGTCGGTGACAGCTACATTTGCGCCCTCATCTGCAAAGAGATGGGCTGTGGCCCGTCCCATTCCGCTTGCCGCGCCTGTGATCAAGGCGGTTTTACCGGCGATTGAGCGACTTAGCTTTGACAGTTTTGCCATCTGCTTTCCTTTTTATATCGGCTGTATGGGAATTACAGAATGAGCCCGCCATCGACGACAATCGTCTGCCCGACAACATAACTCGCCAGCGGAGAGACCAAATATAGTACTGCCCCGGCGATATCGTCCGGCGTGCCAAGCCGCCCTTGCGGAATAGTTGCGATGGCCGCATCCCGTCTTTTTGGATTTCCCGTTGTCACCTTGGTCAACTTGGTGTCGACAAGGCCTGGCGCGACTCCATTAACCCGAATACCTTCCCCGGCCCAGGCCTGGCCGAGTGTTCTGGTCAGGCCGAGCGCCCCGGTTTTGGACGCGTTATAGGCAGGGTTTCCCTTGGTCGCATGGTATCCCGCCGTTGAGCTGATAATGACCATAGATCCATGCGATTGCGCCAGCATATCATGAAATTTTGCCGCGCAGGCCATCAGGCTGTTCAAGTTGGTATCGATAACTTTCATCCAGCCCGGCATCTCAAACTCACCGCGGCTGTAGACGACCGTTCCTTGTGACAGGACCAGGATATCCAGCTTGTCAAATGTCGGGGCATAGTTGTTGATGGCATCAAAATCACTGACATCCATCTGCTCGTAGTTAAGGCCGCGCAAATCCGAGCCTTCGACGCCGTCGTAATCTTCTGCTGTTTTGCGTGTGCCCCAGACATGAACTTCCGCTCCACGGTCCTTGAGCGCATGGGCGATACCATTTCCAATCCCGCTTGAACCGCCTACTACGAGCGCTGTTTTCCCTGAAAAATCAAGATCACTCATCGGCCCCTCCCTCTTTTTATTTTTTTCAAACTTTACGGCGTAAGATGCAACGGAGTAAAGCATAACTTCCGAGTTTTCAGTGTTGCCAGGGAAATTGCAAGACATGGTCACGTCCATTGAGATATTCGAACGCTATGAGGAAATCCGGCCGCGGCTTCCGGCGGCAAAATTTCCAAGCCGTTGTCAGTCGATTGACAATCTCGGCGCCATTGCGGACGAAATAGATGTCTTTCTTCTGGATGCGTTCGGCGTCTTGAATGTGGGAGAAAGGGTCATCCCTGGCGCTGTCGATAGGCTTGAAATGCTGGCGGAACTTGGAAAGCAGATATTCGTGCTAACGAACGGCGCGACATACGACAGCGGGCAGGCATGCCAGAAATACCTTAAGTTCGGTTTTGATCTGAAACCGCATCAGGTGATTTCCAGTCGCGATGCAGCCCTGTCGGCGCTGAAAAATTTCCCCGGTCGATTTAATTGGGGCGTTGCCGCGACGGAGTATTCAGGTATTGAAGAGTTGCCGCTTGAGACCAGATTGTTGGCCGATGATCCGCGACCATATGCGGAAGTAGACGGATTCCTCTTCTTAAGCTCCGCTGACTGGACAGATCATCGGCAGCGATTACTGACGGAAGCGCTCCGGCATCGCCCACGTCCCTTTATCATTGGCAATCCTGATCTGGTTGCGCCGCGTGAAGAAGGCCTGTCCCTGGAGCCGGGCTATTTTGCCCATGCGATCGCAGATGAAACGGGAAGTGAGCCGGCTTTTTACGGCAAGCCGTTTGAAGATGTGTTTGACTGCGCACTCGGAGCAGCGGATCTAGCGGGCGTTGACCGCAGCCGGATCGCTATGGTTGGCGACACTCTGCACACTGACATCCTTGGCGGTGCAGCTGCGGGATTGCGGACCGTCCTGGTGACGGGTCACGGGCTGTTCAAAGGGATAGATACATCAGGCCTGATAAAACGCTCTGGGATCGTACCGGACTTTATCGCAGCGTCGACCTAACTATCCGAGTTGGGTCTGGCGGCAATTGCGTTGGATATCAACGCCATGCCGACAAAAAGAAAATTGATTCCAACGAGCAAGCCAATGGCCCAGCTTGCTGTATCCGGCCATCCACGCATGATGAAATAGGCAAGGAACAGATCGATGATACCACTGACCATTGTCCAGCCCCAACTCCTGATATGATTTCGAAACTGCAGAGCGACGAGAATAGAGAAAACACCCTGAAAAATGAAGAGGGCGACAAGTACCATTGTCAGAGTCAGGACACCTTCGGCAGGCTTTGCGATCAGCAGGACGCCGAGGACAATCGCCAGAAGAGACCCAAGAAGAGAGAGGACTGTCCCTGGAAGACTGCGGGAGCGAAACAGTGTAATTCCCCGAACAATACCCCCCATGATCAGGATCCAGCCGATGAAAATATCTATCGCCAATGTCGCGATCTGTGGCAGTACAATCGCCCCCACACCCAGAAGGCTAAGAACTAGCCCTTGAAAAAGGAATAACTTCCAATGCTTGGCGAGCTCAGCCGCCATCATATGCTGCAATTCTTCCAGCTTCGGTGGAACATTTTCACTCATGACTTCCCTCGTCCCCAGCATGTTTTCCTGCATGCACTATAGGGGCTTGAAGGGGTAAATCAAGTCGGGAATTCGCGCTCTGGTCGTTCCTAGTTCAGTTTAATGGTACGTAATCTGAGGGCGTTCGAGATGACGGAAACGGACGATAGACTCATGGCCGCCGCCGCTATCATTGGCGAGAGAAGAGTTCCAGTGAAAGGGTAGAGAATGCCCGCTGCAATGGGAATGCCGGCGCCATTATAGGCAAAGGCAAAAAACAGGTTTTGTTTGATATTACGCAAGGTTCCCGTTGCAAGCTTTCTTGCCCGGACGATACCGTTAAGGTCACCTTTGACCAGCGTAACGCCCGCACTTTCAACGGCGACATCCGCGCCCGTTCCCATGGCAATGCCGACATCCGCCGCCGCAAGAGCCGGCGCATCATTGACGCCGTCGCCTGCCATGGCGATGAGATGTCCATCTTCCCGCAGCCCTTCAATCAGGGATTTCTTGTCTTCGGGCAGGACATCGGCATTCACCTCATCAATGCCGAGGCGATTGGCAACGGCTTTCGCTGTGCGCTCATTATCACCAGTGGCCATGATGATCTTGATGCCCAGATTGTGGAGAGACTTAATAGCGTCCTGTGTTGTTTCCTTGATCGGATCCGCCACTGCGACGATCCCGGCAAGAGCACCTCCATGTGCAATATACATAACCGTTTTCCCATCATTCTGCAGGTCTGCCGCATGGGATTCCAGTTGTGAAATATCGATATTAAGATGCGCCATCATTGCCGGGTTACCGAGGGCAACGGCCTTGTTATTGACTTGTCCCTCCACCCCCTTGCCAGTAACGGCATTAAAATTAGAGGCGTCCGGAATTTCCAGTTCCTCTGCTTCTGCGCCAGCAACTATTGCTTCGGCGAGAGGGTGCTCTGACCCTTTTTCGAGGGCTGCCGCCAGCATAAGCAGCTCATTTTCCCCCCTATTGGAAAGCGCGATGACATCGGTGAGCTTTGGTTGCCCCTCCGTCAGAGTGCCGGTTTTATCCACGACGAGAATATCGACCGCGGCGAACCGTTCAAGCGCTTCCGCATCCCGTATAAGGACTCCCGCCATGGCACCGCGGCCCGTTGCGGTCATGATCGACATCGGAGTTGCCAGCCCGAGGGCGCAGGGACAGGCAATGATCAAGACGGATACTGCCGCGACGATCGCATGAACCATTGCCGGGGACGGGCCAAATAGAGCCCAGAGACCGAACGCCAGAATTGCGATAATCACGACGGTGGGCACAAACCAGGCGGCGACCTTATCGGCCAGTCCCTGGATCGGTGCGCGGGACCTCTGGGCAGAGGCCACCATCTCGACGATCTTGGAGAGCGTCGTGTCGGCACCGACGAGTTCTGCCTGCATGATCAGGGAGCCGTTGCGGTTCAATGTTCCACCCGTCAGCTTGTCACCTTCAGTTTTTTCGACCGGAACCGGTTCTCCGCTGATCATGCTTTCATCAACAGAAGAATGTCCTTCAAGGACCACGCCGTCGACGGGAATGCTGTCACCGGGGCGGACACGGAGTTTGTCGCCTTCGAGGATATTTTCAAGCGGCACGTCCTTTTCCGTTCCGTCCGGGTTAATCCTTCGGGCAGTTTTCGGCGCGAGATCAAGCAATGCCTTTATTGCGGAACCTGTCTGTTCGCGGGCGCGCAGTTCAAGGACCTGCCCGAGAAAGACGAGCGCAATAATGACGGCGGCTGCCTCATAATAAACGGGAACCGTTCCGGCATCAGTCTGGAACGACGGCGGAAAACTTCCCGGAAATAATGTCGCGACGACACTGAACCCATAGGCCGCCAGAACACCCAGTGAGATCAGAGTCCACATGTTCGGGCTACGATTAACAATGGAAGACCACCCGCGCTTAAAGAAGGGAAAAGCGGCCCATAGAACAACAGGAGTTGCCAAAACCAGCTGTATCCATGTAAAAAGCTGAGCGCCAATCCAGCTTTCGAAGGGCAAGCCGACCATTTCCCCCATGGTCAGAACCAAGAGCGGTAGTGCAAGGGCCGTGCTCACCCAGAAGCGGCGGGTGAAATCTACCAGTTCTTCATTGGGACCCTCGTCTCCACTGGGTATGCCCATGGGTTCCAGCGCCATACCGCATTTCGGGCAATCGCCAGGATGATCTTGAACGATTTCCGGGTGCATGGGGCAGGTGTATTGTGTGTCTTTAGAGACAGATTTCTGTCGTTTCTTGTGATTGCCGCTGAGGTAGAAATATGGGTCCTGCTCGAACTTGTCGTGGCATTTTTGTGAGCAGAAATGATAGGGTTCACCATTATATGTATAGCTTGGCTTGTCCGCATTTAGATTGACGGACATGCCACAAACCGGGTCGGTTGCCTTTTGTTCATTGCTGGAGGTCATCATATTATCCTGCTGTTACTCAACCGGCTATCCCGATCACAGTTGGCACAATCTCTGACACGTTATGTACTGAAGTGTAAGGAGACATACAAGCGGGTGCGACTATTCGCCCGTTGAATAGTTGGCGATAATTATCTGCATGACAATATCACTCCTCAAGCGAGGCAAATGCTTTGTCCATAATTTCCGTGAGATTTGAACTGCTGAGCCCGATAGCGACAAATCCGGTTTTCCCAGAGAAATTATCTGGCGTCGTCAGGTGGCTGAAGTCAACGTATGAGCCGACTTTATGAACTGCCCAAAGTTGGCCGTCTTCTAATGATTTGAATATGCCTTTGAGCCGCAAGACGGAGGAAGGGAGCGTTTCCAATATCTCACGCAATCCTGTTTTGTCGATCGCACCCTCAGTTTTGAAGGACCAGCGGGAAAAATTCGACTCGTGACTGTGATGATGTTCATTCTCTGCTGCCGGGTTGCTGCCGGGCATGGGATTCTCGATCCCGAAAAATATATCCGCCGCAAGAATGCCATTTGAAATTGTAAGAACAGGCGCTGACTTGTTCAGTTTGCGCAGGGCTTTCTTGTGCCGTTCAATATCCTGTGAGCCAACCAGATCACATTTATTCAAAAGGAGCATATGAGCGGTTTGTATTTGGTTTTTCAGTATTTCGGATAGCCTTGCGTCTGACCGGGCGTTCTCATAATTGAGGGCATCAACGACGGTCACGATACCATTCATGGCAAGGTCCGGCTCTGCCCGGGCAAAATTGGCGATCCGCTTCGGCTCGGCAACGCCACTTGCCTCAATCAGCAGATGATCCGGTGGGGGTATAAAGTCGAGTGCCGCAGAAAAGGCGGCATACAGATCTCCGCCCATAGAACAGCAGGCGCAGCCATTGGCAAGGGTCAGGATATTTTCCTCTTTGGTGGCGATTAACTCCTCATCAATAGGAAGTTCACCGAAATCGTTCACCAGAACCATGATTCTCCGTCCACCTGCATGCCGGAGCAGGTGATTGACAACTGTTGTTTTGCCTGCCCCCAGAAAACCGGCAAGCACGGTCATCGGGAGCGGCTTTTCGCGGATCTTCATGGAATCTTGTGCTTCTCTCCGGCCAGCACCGTTCCCCAGATACCGACATCCTTGAGCTTCTCAGCGCCGATCGTCTCCGGATCATCTTCGAGGATTGCGAAGTCAGCCCATTTGCCGACCTCGATTGAGCCAATTTCATGATCCATCTGCAACGTGGCCGCGGCGCCGAGGGTAATCGCCTCTAGCGCTTCGGCCACCGTTATTTTCTCATACTCACCAAGTGTACGCCCACTCTCCGTTAGCCGATTAACGGCACACCACGCTGTGAAAAGTGGTGCCATGGGCGTCACTGGTGCATCGGAATGGATTGTGAAGGTCACGCCGTAATCTATCGCAGACTGGCAGGCGTCCATGCGCAGTGCCCGGTCTGGCCCCATCGTCAGTTCATAGTGCTTGTCACCGAAATAATAGAGATGATTTGCGAACAGATTGGCGGCGACACCCAGTCGCTTCATCTTGCGGAACTGAGCCCGGTCTGCCATCTGACAATGCTGCAGAACATGGATAAGATCGGGTCTGTTTTTCTGTATTTTCGCCATTTCCAGCGCGTCCAGTGCAACCTCGATCGCTTCATCACCATTTGTGTGAATATGCATCTGGACACCGGCCTCATTCAATATGGCGACCAGTTCGTTAAGTTGCTCAGGTGCGATATTCCAGATTCCATTTGGTGCGCCATTATAATGATAGGGCCAGCGAAGCCGCGCCGTGAATCCCTGAATAGAGCCATCGGTGACAATCTTCACCGCCCCGAGACGGAGCTTGTCCGTGCATTTTTTCTTAAGCTCCAGGGCCCGTGCGCTGGTTTCCTCTGCCGGTTGCGCAAGACCGTTAAGCAGCGACATGAGACGGATGGGATAATCCGACCCATTCGTAATGTCGGTCATTTCAGCAACGTCCTCGTCCGGTAGGTCGTTGATCAGATCGGCAGCTGTCGTCACGCCGACCCGATTGCAGACTTTTCCAAAATCAATGACACTCTCTCTGGATCGCCCGACTTCCCTGAAATTTATGCCAAGCCGTCGCATGATGGGGAACATGGCGGCCATCTCCTGCAACTCACCGTTAGGGGTGCCATCAGGTCCGATTGCTATGCCCTCGATGTCCATATCCGCAACATAATTCGCGAGGCTTAGGGAAGTGGAATTCACGGTCATCAAGTGAAAGTTGGAATGCATAACAGCGATAGGGCGTGAACTGCTGACGGCATCCAGGTCTGTTTTGTCAAGGCGTCTGTCCATCAGGAAAATCGGATCAAAGCCCCAGGCCACAAGTGGTTCGTCCGGACCGAGTTTAGCTTCAGCGTCCGCCAGCCGCGCTTGCACATCCTCAAGTGTTTTAACGCCGGGCCAGTCGTTGCCATCCGGATCTACCCTGTCCTGATATCCCACATATATAAATTTCCAGATTCCCCCCGCCATCAAATGACAGTGCCCTTCGACGAGACCGGGCATGATCACTTTTTCCTTAAAACTGTCATCTAGACTGTAATCGCCCCAGCCCAGAATATCGTCAATCGTGCCAGTCGCGATAATCTTGCCGTCGCGCACTGCAACATGGGTGACGGTCGGGCGGGCTGGATTCATAGTGATGATTTTTTTTGCGCTGAATACGGTGATGGCCGACAAGATATGTCCCTCTTGAATTCGTTTTTGGTAGACAGAGTTTAAGCCTCTCTTTAACCTCTGAAAAATAGTTTATTCCGGGGGTATTCTTATAAAAATCAGAGGGATTGATGCGTTATACCCTGAAGCAGCTGACTTATATTGATGTTGCGGCCCGGCATAAATCTATCACCGGGGCCGCCAAGGCCCTCAATATATCGGCTTCTTCCATTTCTTCTGCGATCGATGCTATTGAAATTCAGACAAACAAGAAGCTCTTCACACGCCTGCCTTCCAAAGGGATTAGCGTAACTCAGTTTGGCCATGTTTTCCTGTCTAACTCCCGGCAGCTTCTGAAAGCGCATCTCACATTTGAAGAGGCGGTGGATGAACAGGCAAAGGCGATCAAGGGGGCCGTTCGGATGGGCTGCTTTACGCCGGCGGCACCCATTATTCTGCCACTCATCACCAAATCCGTCGCGGATAATCATCCCGGAATTTCCATACATCTGACAGAAGGCGATATCGCCCAGAACATGCGGCAGGTGGTTGATGGTAAAATCGATCTCGCGATCGGGGTCAGCGCACATCTTGCCATGAATATTGCCTTTGTGCCGTTATTCGTTGCGCCCCCGCATATCGTCTTGCCGCATGATCATCCGCTTGCGGATCGTAGCATGCTGTCACTGAAGGATATCTGCCACGAGCCCATGGTGCTGCTCGATCTGGATGAGACGCGAGACTATATGTTTGGGCTGTTTAATCAGGATGACCTGACGCCTCGGGTCGCCTACTCCTCACAATCCGCGGAAATGGTCCGCAGTATGGTTGCGGCGGGGCTCGGTTATTCGATCTTCAATCTCAGATCATTGCAGAAGCAGCAATATACGGTTGGTGATCTTGTGCGAATTCCACTGACTCCGGGATATCAGGCGGTCGAATATGGCATTATACATCGCGATGATGCTCATTTGAGCAAGGTCGATCATGTTGTGATCAACACATGTATCCGGTTGCGCGATAGCGGGGCGTTCAATCGAGCAGTTTTACCAGAAGGGCGCGTTCCTGCTGATGGTCGGAAAAATGTATTAATAACAGCTTAAAAATATATTTTACGAATGAAGGTCCCTGAATTAGCCTGATTACAGTCAATTATAGTTAAAAAAATTATTGAAAATCTCAGGAGGCAGGATGAGAAAATTAGGATTTATGGTGGCTGCGACGGCGATGCTCATGACCGTTGGCACGGCTGCAATAGGACAGGCGGATGAACCGAAAAATGGCGGAACGCTAGTTATCGGCACAACGCAAAAAGCGCGACATCTCAACCCGGCCGTACAGTCGGGTATTGCGACGGCCATGCCGGGCACGCAGATTTTTGCAACGCCGCTGCGCTTTAATGACAAATGGGAAGCGCAGCCCTATCTGGCGGAGAGTTGGAGTGTTTCCGATGACGGGAAAAGCATTACCTTGAAACTTCGGGAAAATGCGAAATTCCATGACGGGAAACCGATCACTTCTGAAGATGTGGCATTTTCCCTGCAAACCGTAAAGGAGAACCATCCTTTCAAATCGATGTTCGCCCCGGTAACCGGCGTTGACACACCCGACCCTCTGACCGCAGTCATCAATTTTGATAAACCGCATCCGGCGGCCTTCCTCGCGATGTCGAGTGCGCTTCTGCCGATTATTCCAAAGCATGTCTATGGCGATGGGCAGGATCCGAAAAGTCATCCGGCAAACAACGCGCCGGTGGGATCAGGTCCGTTCAAATTTGTGGAGTTTAAGCCGGGCGAATATATCATTCTGGAAAAAAATCCGGACTATTTTATTGAAGGGCGTCCGTACCTCGACAGGATCATCATTAAAAACTATAAAGATCCGACAAGTGTTGCCCTGGCCATGGATACAGAAGAAATCAATATGTATCCGTTTCTGGCGCCAACAAAGGATATTGCCCGTCTGAAGAAAAATGACAAGCTTGTCGTTACGGACAGGGGCTATGAAGCAGTTGGCCCGATTAACTGGCTGGCATTCAATACGCAGAATGAGTATTTGAAAGACAAGAAGGTACGTCAGGCAATCGCCTATGCGATGGACCGCGATTTTGTCATCAATGCGTTGCTGGCCGGTCAGTCCAAGGCAGCGACGGGCCCTATCGTTCCGGGAAGCCCGTTCTATGCAGACAATGCGGAAAAATATGATGTCGATCTCGACAAGGCAAATGCCATGCTTGATGAGGCCGGATTTGCCCGCGGCGATGGCGATATGCGTTTCAAGCTGACGATTGACTATATCCCTGGATCAGCCGAGCTTCAGAAGGGGGTTGCTGAATATCTGAAATCCCAACTCAAGAAAGTGGGGATTGATGTCGAACTCCGCGCTTCTCCGGACTTTCCGACCTGGGCCAAGCGGGTTGGTGGGCATGATTTCGATATGAGCATGGATATTGTCTTTAACTGGGGTGATCCGGTTATCGGTGTGCACCGCACCTATCTGTGTGACAACATCAAGAAAGGTGTGATCTGGTCGAATACCCAGAGTTACTGCAATGAAGAAGTGGACAAATTGCTGAATGAAGCGGGATCGGAGCTTAATCAGGAGAAGCGTATTGCACTTTATAAAGAAGCTCAGGAAATCATCGTTGATGATGCGCCTCTCGTCTATATCAACGTGCTTCCCTATCATACTGCCTATAACAAGCAAATCGGCAATCCACCGCTGACAATCTGGGGCGCAATGTCGCCGCTTGATGAGGTATATATTAAGTAATATGCAATCGCGTATGAACAAACTGCGGCGGACGATCCAGTCATGAGAATGACATTTATGGTCGCCCGCCGTTTGCTACACGCCTTTCTCTTGATTCTGGCGGTTCTGGTCCTGAATTTCCTCCTGATACATCTTGCACCGGGCGACCCGGCAGATGTGATTGCCGGGGAGATGGGTGGCGCGACGGAGGAAATGCTTGCCGATATCCGTAAAAACTACGGTCTCGACAAGCCCGTTTATGTACAGCTTGGCCTCTATCTGGGTCGTGCATTGCAGGGCGATCTCGGGCAATCTTTTTTCTATAACGCGCCGGTGCTGGATCTGGTGGCGGGGCGTGCCGGCGCGACTATCCTGCTTGTCACCACGGCCCTGTTATTCGCGATACTGGTCGGAACGCTTCTCGGTGTCCTGGCGTCTCACAAACCCAAAGGTATCGTCAGCGGGCTGGTGACGTTGATTTCGGTGATTGGTTATTCGGCCCCTATCTTCTGGACCGGCATGATGCTGGTCATCCTGTTTGCCTGGGTCTATCCGATTTTCCCTATTGCGAATATGTATGACATTACAAAAGGTGGCGGCATTTTCAGCCGTATGATCGATATTCTCTATCATTTGGTATTGCCGGCCGTCACGCTCGGCATTGTGTATCTGGCGCAGTATGCGCGCCTCACACGCGCCAGCATGCTGGAGATACTGGGTTCCGACTATATCCGCACAGCCCGGGCTAAGGGTGTGGCGGAGATCAAGGTCTATGGCCATCATGCCCTGAGAAATGCGATTCTGCCGGTTGTCACGATTGCAGGACTTCAATTCGGCAGCATTATTTCCGGCGCGGTTCTGGTGGAAACTGTTTTCAGTTGGCCGGGACTGGGCACTCTCGCGTTCGATGCCATTCTAGCCCGCGATTATCCGACAATCCTCGGAATCCTGTTTTTCTCTTCGGTACTGGTAATTGTTGCTAACCTGATCACGGATTTCATCTATCGGCTGGTCGATCCGCGAATTCGAAAGGAAGGGTAGGATGGCAGCAGTGGACAACAATATCCAGATTGTACAAAGCCAGAGTCCGCTGAGGGAGGCGGTGCGTGCCTTTCGGCAAAGCTGGGCCGGAATGCTCGGCATTCTGATTTTGACCCTTGTCATCCTGTTCACATTCGCCGGGCCCCTTGTCTATCCGGTGGACCCCTTTGAGATTGTCTGGGCACCATTAACGCCACCGGGTGTGGCGGAACAGGCTCCGCTTGGTACAGATTATCTTGGGCGGGATATACTTGCGGGCCTCGTTCATGGTGGATCAGCCACGCTTTATGTCGGGTTGGTCGCAGGCTTTATCACAATAACAATTGGTATTCTGGTTGGGGCCTTCGCTGGGTTTTATCGCGGCTTCGTCGATGAGTTTCTGATGCGGGTTACGGAATTTTTTCAGGTTTTGCCGGCGCTTCTCTTTGCAATGGTTCTGGTGACCCTGTTTTCCCCGACAATCTATGTCATTGCGCTTGCGATCGGCATCGTCAGCTGGCCGACCACAGCCCGGCTCACGCGGGCGGAGTTTCTCCGTATTCGAAGCCTGGAATATGTAAATGCAGCCCGTTCCATTGGGGCGCGGAACCAGCGGATCATTTGGCGGGTAATCTTGCCGAATGCGCTTGCACCGCTGATCGTTGCGGCAACCCTGACTATAGGTATCGCGATCCTTTTCGAGGCAGGCCTCAGTTTCCTGGGGCTTGGTGATCCGAACGTATTCAGCTGGGGGCTGATGATCGGCGCCGGACGGGAGTATATTCTTGATGGCTGGTGGGTCGTGACGTTGCCCGGGTTCATGATTTTTCTTACTGTGTTGGGGTTTAGCCTCGTCGGAGACGGTTTGAATGATGCCTTTAATCCGAAGCTGAGGGAGCGGTGATGTCGACTATCCTCTCCATCAATGATCTGATAGTTGATTTCAAGACGCGGGCAGGAAACGCGCGGGTGTTGAATGAGATCTCAATTGAGTTGCAAAGCGGCGAAATTTTAGGAATTGTCGGCGAATCCGGTTGCGGCAAAAGCATGACAGCGCTGACAATAATGGGATTGGTTCCGAGCCCGCCCGGGAAAATCTCCAGCGGTTCCATTCTGCTGGAGGAAGAGGATCTGGTGAAGGCGTCCACCGCCCGCATGCGGCAAGTGAGGGGTGGTATTATCTCCATGATTTTTCAGGAGCCCATGACATCGCTTAACCCGGTTTTCCGTGTTGGCGACCAGATTGCCGAATGTGTTTTGCTGCATGAGGAGATCACGAAGGAGGATGCCTGGAACAGGGCTGTGGAAATGCTGACAAAGGTTGGCATTCCGGAGCCTGAAATCCGCGCTCGTGCCTATCCGCATGAACTTTCCGGCGGAATGCGGCAACGGGTTATGATCGCGATGGCGCTTTCCTGTCGCCCACGTATCCTTATAGCCGATGAGCCGACGACGGCGCTCGACGTTACTGTACAGGCTCAGATTTTTGATCTTTTAAAAGACCTGCAACGGGAAACAGGGACCGCCATCATCATGATTACGCATGATATGGGGGCAATCGCCGAACTGGCGGACAGGGCGGCTGTCATGTATGCCGGGCATATTATCGAGACCGGCAAGACAGAGGATATTCTTTCCAATCCGCAACATCCCTATACGAGAGGCCTTATAGCCTGTGTTCCGCATCTGGAGGAAAACCCGTCAGAAATCCGGCCTTACTTGAGCGAGATAAAAGGCGTTGTCCCTTCCTTGACCGAGTTGGGCAAGGGTTGTGCCTTTGCGCCGAGATGCCCCTACAAGACGGACGTCTGCGAAGAAGAGCGTCCGCCTATCGAATTGGTCGATAGCGTCCATGCTGTTGCTTGTTACAACATCAAATATGTGGTGGCGGTATGAGTGAAGACCCGCTTCTGGAAGTTCGCGATCTGAAAGTTCACTTCGGCAGCAAGAAGCTGTTCCGAAAGTCCGTTGTCGTTCATGCGGTGGATGGCGTAAGTTTTTCTGTCCCCAAAGGAAAGACACTTGGAATAGTGGGAGAGAGTGGATCAGGAAAAACGACTACCGCTCTGGCTGTTTTGCGGCTGGTGCCGATTACAGATGGCACTATCCGCATTGGGGACGCTGAAATAAGCGCGCTTGAAAAGGAAGAACTTCGCGCGGCACGGCGTAAGGTTCAGATGGTGTTTCAGGATCCCTATTCGTCATTGGATCCGCGTCGTCGGGTTGGCGATATCGTGAGGGAACCGCTTGATCTGATGGAAATCGGGGCCGAGGCGGATCGCGATCAGATGGTCCATGATCTTTTTGTCCAGGTTGGATTGCGTCCCGAACTTGCAAAGCTGTTCCCGCATCAGTTTTCCGGCGGACAGCGTCAGCGCGTCGGGCTTGCGCGGGCATTGGCCACCCGGCCGGAACTAATTGTCTGCGATGAGCCGGTTTCGGCGCTGGATGTTGCTGTCCAGGCGCAAATTCTCAATTTGATGCGGAAATTGCAGGAAGAACTCGGCGTAACCTATCTGTTCATCAGCCATGACCTCGGTGTGGTTCAGCATCTTTGTGATCATGTCGCCGTTATGTATCTCGGCCAGATTGTTGAACAGGCCGATCGTATTTCACTCTTCTCAAATCCGCAGCATCCATATACCCAAGCTCTTCTTGCAGCGGTGCCAAAAGCCCGGGCGCGCGACGGTAGCGAAAAACGAATTCCGCTAACCGGAGATCCGCCAAGCCCGATCAACCTGCCGAAAGGTTGCCGTTTTGCCGGACGTTGCCCTGTCGCGATGGAGAAATGCCATAGCGTGGTACCTGAACTGAGAGATCGCGGGAACGGCCATTTGGCTTCCTGCCATTTACTCGATTAGAACTCGTCTCGACGAAGGCGGAAAAGAGTTTCCAGCAAGCCCGCCGTTGATCCATCGTCACTCTCGGCGGGTTGCTCGTTCTCGATAACGGGGAGCAGGTGGGCTGCCAATTCCTTGCCAAGCTCGACGCCCCATTGATCAAAGCTGTTCACGCCCCAGATAGCGCCTTCCACAAAGACCCGATGTTCATAGAGCGCAATGATCCGGCCAAGAGTCCGGGGATTGAGCTTGCGATAGAGCAAGGTGGTGGAAGGACGATTTCCAGGGAAGGTTTGGTGGATCGCCTGACTTATCCGTTCATTAGAAGCGCCTTTTTTCTTAAGCGCATCGATTGTCTGGGCAAGGGTGCGCCCGTGCATCAAAGCTTCAGACTGGGCCAGGCAGTTCGCAAGAAGCAGATCGTGATGGTGCGGCAAATCTGATTCATGAGATTGCGCGGCGGCGAGAAATTCACACGGGATCACATGGCTTCCTTGGTGGAGAAGCTGATAGAATGCGTGCTGGCCGTTTGTACCGGGTTCCCCCCAGACGATGGGGCCGGTCATCCGGCTGACAGGATCACCGCTTAAGGTAAAGCTTTTGCCGCTACTTTCCATATCCAATTGTTGCAGATATGCGGGGAGGCGACCGAGCCGTTGGTCGTAGGGCAGGACAGCGCGGCTGTTATAGCCGCAGATGTTGTTATGCCATATGCCGATCAAGCCGAGCATTACCGGGATGTTTTGCTCAAGCGGGGCCGATTGAAAATGGCAATCCATTTCATGGGCCCCTCGCAGGAAGTCGGTGAAGTCGCTTTTCCCGATAGCGATCATTAGGGAGAGGCCGATCGGGCCCCAGACGGAATAGCGTCCGCCCACCCAGTCTTCAAATCCGAAAACACGATCCGGATCAATGCCGAAATCTGCCGCTTTTTCAATTGCGGACGAGATTGCTGCGAAATGCTTTGCCGCGGCATCGCCAAGCGCTGCTGAAACCCAGGCCTTTGCCGTATGGGCATTGGTCATCGTTTCGATTGTTGTAAATGTCTTAGATGCGATGATGAAAAGTGTTTTCTTCGGATCGAGTGTTTTCAGTGTATCTGCGATATCCGCCCCGTCGATATTGGATACAAAGTGAAGGCGCGGCCCATCATGATAGGGGGAGAGGGCCCGTGTGGTCATGGCAGGGCCTAGATCGGAGCCGCCAATTCCGATATTGACGACATCCGTGAAAGGGTCGCCCTCATATGTTGTGATGCTGCCCGATCGAATTCCTTCGGCAAACGTGATCATTCTTTCCCGAGTAGCTGCGACCTCCGGCATTACATCATTACCGTCGACATAGATCGGTATGTTTTCGAGGTTCCGAAGTGCGGTATGAAGGGCGGCGCGTCCTTCTGTTTTGTTGACTTGAACGCCTTCGAACATGTCGTCACGCTTTTGTTCCAGATGCGCGTTTTTCGCGAGTTCCAGCAATAGGTCACGGGCAGCTGCATCAATGCTGGTCTTTGAATAATCCAGCAGCATGTCGTCAAGGCGCAGAGAGAACTCCTCAAATCGTGCCGGATTACGCTCGAATTGTTGTACGAGGGAAATATTCTTGATGTTGTCATAATGCTTGGCGAGACGAGGCCACATATCCTCAACCATTACGCTTCTCCTAGAACAACTGCCTTGAATAATAGATGGTTGATTTTGCGTAATACTACATCGGCAGGCGTTAAAGTTCTCTCAAGACACATATTTTCTTTTACAAATGGAAAGATGGTCCAACCCCTGATCACATAATATTCTCAACAAGCTCGATCAGTTCAGCACCTTCGCTCCCCGTTGCTTTGAGAAAAGCATCCGTGAACGCCGGGCGCATGATTGATTTCAGGGCTTCTACTTCTGATGGCGTCGCGATATGGACACGCATTCCTTCCTCCTCAAGGATTCGAGGGGCCGCGGCCGCTGAGATTTCACTTGCTTCGATTGCCCAAAGGGTCGCTTTATCGCTTGCCTGCTGTATCGCATGCTGGTTTGTTTCCGACAGGTTGTTATACCATTTGGAATTAAGATAACCGTTATAAAAGATGGTCAGCAGCGGCAGGATAGTGACATGATTCTGAACATCGAAATAACGTGCAGACAGGGCAGATGAAACATTGGTGAGCCCGGCATCCAACTCACCCTGCTTCAGCGCTTCAACGGCCTCCATGTCGGACATATCGACGGCTGCCGCCCCCATTGCCGTAAAGGAGGAA
>PAKP01000020.1 GCA_002706985.1 Sneathiella sp.
AGCATCGAGGCATCGGTGATAACCCGGTGGCTGACCTTGCTGGCCCGTTCCGCCTTGTAGTCGATATCGCTCTCGCGGATTTCCTGACCGGCGGATTTGAACTGACGCAGGACTGGCACCAGAACCTGCTCATGAATCTGGCCGGAAAGCCGGATACGCTGCCCATTCTCCGAATTGGCCGGCGCGAGGATTTCCGCGAAGAACTGACCGTTGCTCTTGTTGTAATAGAGATTTTCGACAGAGACCGTCTGCGGTTCGTCGGCGGCGACTTTGATGTTCAAGTTCTGTGTCGACAGGCTCATTTCAAAGAGGTCGAGGTTTGTCTCATATTCCAGTGCGGCGCGAAGCTGGTCAACGACGACCTGCTGCGAGATATTCGCGCCCAGACGGCGCACGGTGATGCGCCGAACCGGTGTTGCCGGGCGCCATTCCAGCCCTTGGGACTGCACATAGCGGGCAACGGAAATCGCCTTGAAGGCAGTCGATTTACCGGGCGCGGGAGACGGGGCGATCACATTGCCTGCCTTGTCACCGGCACCGGAGAAGATATCCCCGAGGGTGATCTGCTCGCCTTCGACGGTGATGTCGCGGCGCAGGGTGATGCTGTCGCTGGCAATGGCGATGGCCGGCGCGGTAACAGCGACCATCAGGGTTATAACGAGTGCAATATATTTCATAGCAATCTCTTTCTTTCTAGAAAGGTTTTATCGTCCGAGCTGGTTGGTGACGGACATCATTTCATCTGCGGCCGTAATGGTTTTGGAGTTCATCTCATAGGCCCGCTGAGCGCTGATCAACTGGGTGATTTCCTGCACCGCATTCACGTTGGACATTTCAAGATAGCCCTGACGCAGGGTGCCGAAACCGGTCGATCCGGGAACGCCGATTGTCGGTGCACCAGAGGCAGTGCTCTCCTTGAAAAGGCTTTCACCGAGAGGCTGCAATCCGCCTTCGTTGAAGAAGATGGCGAGATCAAGCTGACCCACCGTCTGAAGGTTGACCTGACCGTCGATCTGAACTTCGACTTCCCCGCTCGGGTTGATCGTCACGCTGGTGGCGTCCTGAGGGATAGTGATGCTTGGGATGACCGTAAAGCCGTCCTGTGTCACGATTTCACCGGTCGGGCTGAGCTGCATGGAACCGGCGCGGGTATAGGCTTCTTCGCCGCTCGGCAGAAGAACCCGGAAATAACCTTCGCCCTGAATGGCCATGTCATATGTGTTGCCCGTGGCGTCCAGTCCGCCCTGTTCCGTGATCCGATAGACGGAGGCGGTCTTCACACCGACGCCGATCTGGATACCGGCCGGAACGATTGTTCCCGCATCGGACGAGGCCGCACCGGCGCGTTCCATATCCTGATAGAGCAAGTCCTGAAACTCCGCGCGCTGGCGCTTGAAGCCGGTGGTCGTCATGTTTGCGATGTTGTTGGAGATAACATCAACGTTAAGCTGCTGTGCCAACATACCTGTGGCGGCAATACCGAGTGCTCGCATAGTCTAATTCCTTCTCTACTGTACCGTTGGCATTTCTTCGATGGCTTTCATCTGCATGTCATGTTCTGAATCCAGCAGTTTCTGAGCCGAGTGGTAAGCGCGCATGATGTCGATCATCGCCGTCATCTCGAGGATGGGCTGGACGTTCGACTTTTCCAGGGTGCGCTGCATAATCTGGGCATTCTCAATTGGGATCGGTGCATAGTCTTCCGCGTCATAAAGGCCGTTGCCGACCTGCTTCAGGATTTGCGGGTTCGCAAAATTGACGAGATCTATTTTCTGCGTCTGGCCGGGGCCCGTTGTTATTGTGCCGTCCGGCGCGATGGTAACGTCCTGAAACTGCATATCGATTGCAATCGTCCGGCCATTTTCATCGAGTAACGGCTGATCATTGATGGTCACGACGGTCCCGTCCGTGTCGAGGCGGAAGCTGCCATTCCGCGTGTAGCGAACGCCTTCCGGTGTTTCGATCGAGAAATAGCCGTCGCCGCTGATCGCAATGTCAAGCGGCCGGCCGGTATGGGTGAACTCGCCCTCGCGCAAATCGCGATAGCTGCCGTAATCCTGCACGAATGAGACATCGTCCTCATTCAGGCGTTTCACCAGAAACTCCTCAAATAGCGGGTGCTCGGCCTTGAAGGCGGTCGTATTGACGTTTGCAAGGTTGTTCGCGGTAATATCCATGCGCCGTTTCAGCGCCATCTGTTGCGATAAACCAATAAATACTGCGTTTTCCATTTTTCTGCCTTTCTGGCACAAAGTGATCTGCCCATCTATATGCAGACCCCATGCCAGAAAAAAATATTAATAAAAACAATAATTTATAAATCTATGAGGGCTGAAAGCGGAAGATAACGGGGCGAAAATATCGCCGCGCCCGGCAAAATTTTCCCATCAATCGGCGCTGGTTTGGGAGTTCGGAAAAGGCGGCCGGAAAAAAACGTTCTTTTAAGCCAAACTTCTTAACAATCTCAACCTCTTGTTAACCAAAGCCGCCTACTCTGTAAGGCATTATCCAGATCGAGATCGTCGAAGGTACGGAAGAAACAATGGTTGACGAGACAGATGAAGAGGCGCTGGACGCCGACGAAGGTGAAGACGGCGGACCGAAGAAAAAGAAGAAGCTGAGCGGTAAGGTTCTGGTTCTTTTTATCCTGTTGCCGATGCTCATAATAGGGGGTGGCGCCGGCGGTGCCTATTTCGCCGGGGTGTTTGACGCGCCGGAGCCCACAGAAGAGGAAATCGCGGCCGAGGCGGCGGAGATGAACAAGAAGGTCGTGTTTTACGACCTGCCCGAAATGCTGGTCAATCTCAACTCGACGACATCGTCGAGCAGCTTCCTGAAGCTTGGCGTTTCGCTGGAACTGGAAGATGAATCCGTTGTTGCGGACCTGGAACTGCTGATCCCCCGCATCATGGACAATTTCCAGGTATATTTGCGTGAACTCCGCAAGGAAGACTTGAACGGCTCGCAGGGCGTGTACCGGCTCAAGGAAGAGTTGTTGATGCGGATCAATAATTCCGCAAGCCCGGTGAAGGTGAGCGACGTATTGTTTAAAGAATTGCTGGTACAGTAGGAAATTTGATGTCTGATCAGGACGACGAAATGGACATGGCCGCTGCAATGGCGGCCGAAGGCGACGACGAGATGGACATGGCCGCCGCCATGGCTGCCGAGGATGGCGGTGATGACGATATGGCCGCCGCAATGGCCGGTGAAGATGACATGGCTGCGGCAATGGCAGGTGATGACGATGAGGAAGGTGCCTCCGCCGCCTCGATGAGCGGCCACAGCACCCGGGTCCTGAACCAGGATGAAATCGATAGCCTTCTCGGTTTCGACATGGACGGGAACGGGGACAGCGAAAATTCCGGCATCAAGGCGATTATCAATTCCGCGCTGGTTAATTATGAGCGGCTTCCCATGCTGGAAGTTGTCTTCGACCGGCTGGTCCGGATGATGACGACATCGTTGCGCAATTTCACATCGGACAACGTCGAAGTCAGTCTCGACAATATTACTTCGATTCGCTTCGGCGATTACCTGAATTCCATTCCGCTACCGGCGATCCTCAGCGTTTTCCGGGCGGAAGAATGGGACAATTACGGCCTGATCATGGTCGAAAGTTCCCTGATTTACTCCATCGTCGATGTTCTGCTCGGCGGGCGGCGGGGAACGGCGGCGATGCGTATCGAAGGGCGTCCCTACACGACGATCGAGCGCAACCTGGTGGAACGCATGGTGTCCGTTATCCTCAACGACATGACCGGCGCCTTCGAACCGTTGAGCCCGGTCAACTTCCGCCATGAACGTATCGAGACAAATCCGCGCTTCGCGACGATTGCCCGTCCGGCGAATGCAGCGATCTTGATCAAGCTGCGGATCGATATGGAAGACCGGGGCGGCCGCATTGAAATGCTGCTGCCCTATGCGACGCTGGAACCTGTCCGGGAACTGCTCTTGCAGATGTTCATGGGTGAGAAATTTGGCCGTGACAGCATCTGGGAGAACCATCTGGCGACCGAGCTGTGGTCGACGGAAGTTGATATTCAGGCGGTTCTCGATGAAAAACAGATGTCCTTGAATGACGTTCTGAAACTGAGAATAGGGGATACCGTGATGTTTAACGCCTCCCCGCAGAGCCCGACGACATTACGCTGTGGAGGAATTTCCATGGTGTCGGGTAAAATGGGCCGATCGGGCCAGAATATCGCCGTGAAGGTCGATAAATTACTACGAACATTGGGTTAGAATGATGCTGGATGCTTTACCGCTCGATTTCTTACTGAATCTGTTTCTCATTGCGCTACTAATGGCCACCATCGGCTATTGCGCAATGCTGAACAAACGCCTTTCGAACATGCGCGACGCCCATGCGGAATTGCGCCGTCTGACGGAAGAATTCGACAAGGCGCTCGTAAGATCGAAAGTCGGGGTGGATGAGCTTAAATCTCTGGCCCAGACAACCGGCAAGCAGTTCCGTGAGGAAATCAATCAGGCCAAGGAACTGATTGAAGAGCTTCAGCTGATCAACGCCTCCAGCACCCGTATCGCAGACCGGCTGCAGGTGAATGTCGCGGCAACATCAAAGCGCGAGAATACAGGCGCCTATGTGGATGATCCCGCCGGCCTGTTCGATGATGACGAGGAGGAAGTCGTCCTCGGTGCCGCGCAGGAAGAACCGAAGAAATTCCGCACCGATGCGGAAAAAGAACTTTTAGACATGCTGACCAAGTCGACGTGAGGCAGAGCCGTCCATGATGAAACATATTCGCATATTACCCGTAACTGTTGTTGCACTCATCCTGATCTTTGGTCTTAAGCTGAGCGCCGTCTGGACGGATGCCCAGGGTGTTCTCTTCGATGTGAAGGTCGCTGAGGTACAGGCGAAAGAGCCATCGGAAGAAGCCGAGGCGAAAAGCACGGAACAAGCCGAGGCTGCAGAAACCAAGAATGATGCCGTCTCTGAAACAGAGGAAGCGTCTGAAGCCACCATTGCCGCCGTTGATGCGACGGAAACGCGACAGTTCTCTCAGGCTGAGGTTGCGGTTCTCGAGCGTCTGGTTGATCGCCGCGCGGAACTTGACCGCCAGCAACAAGAGCTGGAAATGCGGGATAACCTGCTCAAGGCGACGGAAACGCGTATTGATGAAAAGATCGCGAAGCTGAAGGAAATGGAAGGCACCCTCAAAGAACTTCTCAAACTGCATGACGATCAGGAAAAGGCGCAGATGGAAAGTCTCGTCAAGATCTATGAGAAGATGAAGCCCAAGGACGCGGCGCGGATTTTCAACAATCTTGAGATGGATATCCTGATCGATGTGGCAAGTAACATCAAGGAATCCAAGATGGCTCCGATCCTCGCCTCTATGAGTAGCGACCGCGCCAATAAACTGACTGTTGAACTGGCCACACGGCGCCAACTTCCGGGGACGGAAGACGATAAGGGATAACGTCGTCCGCACGGACTAAATCTTTTGCTGATATTGTGTTTTTAACAAACTCCTTTTACGGCTGATTAACCATTGGCAGGTAAAATTTGCCTATCTAGAAGCGCCGACATATGGCGCGGGTGAAAAGATGGGCGAAGAGCTTGAATACTGAGGCGAGCAATAAAGAATCTGCGGTGATCGATATGATCGAGCCAATGACGGGTCCGGCGGTGACGAAATCCGCTAATTCCGTCATTTTCGTCTCGCTATATCTGCTGCTGCTGGCGTTTTTTATCTTCCTTCATTCCATATCCGTTATTCAGGAAGATCGCATGCGGACGGTTCTCGGCAGTGTGCAGGTTGCCTTTAACGGCCTGTCCCGGGATACACCTGCCGACCGACAGAGAAAACTCTCCGGTGAGGAGCAGGGAACCCAGGAATTCTACGCCAAACTCAAGAATGTTTTCGAGACAGCCGTACCGCTTGTCGAGGCACATACAAGCCGGGATGGCACGCAGCTTCAGTTTTCCGTGCCGCTGCGGCAGCTGTTTGCCTATCGCAGCATCGAGCTTCGCGAAACCCTTGACAGTTTCATCAATGAAGTTGCCGCTATGCTCATCTCCCGTAACGGCAATGCGGCAACGGACCTCGAGATTCTGATCGGCACCGGAATGACCCTGCCGTCGGTTGACGATGTTGCAGACGATATTGCGGCACTTCGCGCAAGCTATCTTGCGGCAACCATGATGGACAGGGGCGTGCCGTCGCGAAATCTGTCAATTGGCATGGCTGCGGGTGACGCCGGTCTGGTGCATTTCAGTTTCTTCCTGCGGCCGTCGCTTGAGTATCAGTTCCGTCCGGAGGCATCGAAGAAATGAATTTTCTTTTCCCGGGCAATAACAAGGATCGTGACTACAGCAACGCCTGGATGACCTCGCTTGCCGATCTGCTGGCGCTATTGCTTGCGTTTTTCGTGCTGCTGTTCTCCATGAGCGAGATCAAGGTCGACAGATGGCAGACCCTGACCGAGACTTTCGGTAACAAGATGAGCGATATCACCGACCTTGTCACCAAGACGGGGGAAGCGGAGAAGAATATGGCGATGATCAATGAACCGAAAGCCATCGATCTCTCCTATCTGGAACATATTCTCAACGGCAAGATGCAGCAGAGCCCGCTGCTCGCCAATGTCGAGATATTCCGGGCCAGTGAACGGCTGGTAATCTCACTGGCCGGTCAGGATTTTTTCCAGCCGGGGACCGAGAAGGAAAGCAGCAGCGTCGCCGAGATCATTGACATGATCGGGGGCACACTCCGTCACATCAACAACCGGATTGAGGTATACGGCCATACGGACCCGGATCCGATTACTTCGCCGACAGCGAAATATCCGAATAACTGGGCGCTTTCCCTGGCCCGGGCTCTCTCCGTCGCGAAGGAGCTTGAGTATGCCGGATACAGCTATCCGATCCGGGTTTATGGAATGGCGGATT
The DNA here is from genome assembly GCA_002706985.1 of Sneathiella sp. Classification (GTDB taxonomy): domain Bacteria; phylum Pseudomonadota; class Alphaproteobacteria; order Sneathiellales; family Sneathiellaceae; genus Sneathiella. Next base: position 6,920 of record PAKP01000020.1, read on the forward strand.
CCCGTTTCAGCGAGTTGGCGCTGGTGGACGATAAGGACAAAAAATATGTGCTGGCACGGCGCGTGGACATCGTCGTGCAGGAAGCAGAGGGTCGAGGACAGTAAGATGAGTATTGCATCAACATATATGGTCGGGAAATCCGTACGGCAGTTCATCCTGCTCTGCGCTCTAGTACTGACGCTCCTGGCGGGTGAGGCTCTGGCTGCAGCGCCGGTTACGGTGACAGCGGTGGACAAGAACGGCATCGGTCGGCTCGTGTTCAACTGGGAAAGCGCGCCGGAATTCAGCGCCGAGGTTGAGGACGGCTATCTCTATATCCGCTTCACGACACCGTTCGATACCGATCTCACAGCAGCATCCAGCGCGCTGGAACGATTTGTCGGTCCGGGCGAGTTTCTGGAAGGCATGCAGTCTGTTCGTTTTCCCCTGAAGGGCGATATCATTTTCGCATCACAAAAGAAGGGCACCGCGGTCATACTTGAACTCCGGAAAACGGGGGCCTATAAATCCGAAACCTCTTCGCCGAATGCTGTATCCGTGCGTCTGAGAGCGGGCGATCATCCGGATTTCAGCCGGATTGTGTTTGACTGGCCAAGTGCCAATGTCGGTTACAGCAGCCGGACGGCGGGCGACAAGCTGATGATCACCTTCGATGGCCTCACAAAGATCAATCTCGGTGTCCTCAATAATGATCCGCTGGCCTTCGCCAGAGCGGCCACAATGACGACCTCCGGCGGCAAGACAGAGATTACGGTCGAGCTGTCACCAAACAGCAGTGCAAACAGCTTCCGCAACGAAAAAAGCATTGTTTTCGATATTCGAAAAGGGAAAGAAGTCGCTGCTCCGGCCGCGAAGGAGCCCGCACCGGTCAAGACCGCAGAGGTGAAACCGGCCGAACCTGCCGCTGCGCCGAAGGCTGAGAAAGAGATTGAAAAGCCGGTTGAGAAAAAGCCGGAAATCGTCTCCGAAGAAGTGGTCGAAGAGAAAACGACGACCAGTGCCAATGCGATGACACTGGATCAACCGAAGGCACAGCCGCAGCCCGTCATCGAGCGCGCGCCGGAAAAAGAAACGGTCGCAATGGCGCCGCTGTCAGAGCCGAAACCGGCGCCGGTTGATACCCGCACCACGGAAATTGCCGCGCCCCAGCCCATTCAGAGCGTGGGGGTCGTCAAGGCCTCGGTAGAGATTGAGTCCCGGCCTAGGACATTCACCTCGCTGGCGTCCGGGTCGGCCATTGCGCCGATTGGGCCGACCGTTGTTCTGGACCCTCCGGTGAAGCAAAAGCCGGTTGCGGCGGCCCCGCCAAAGGAAGAGGCGGCGGTTCGCCCGGAAATGACGAGCGATCCCAAGGTAATTGAGGTGGAGCCGGTTATTACCAAGCCTGCACAGGCGCCAGAGAAACCCAAGCTCAAGGTCGAGATTGCCAATCTGAAAGATGGCTTCCGGCTGATCTTCCCGTGGGGGACACCGACGGCCATGGCCATGTTTGAAAGTGGCGGGGCGCATTGGGTGATTTTTGATCAGCCGATCGAGGTGGATTTCAGAAATCTCTCTGGTCCTTATAAATTCCTTGTCACGAGTGCCCGTCAGATGGAAGAGGAGACTGCGACGCTTCTCCGCTTTAACTTCCGCGAGGGCTATGAGCCGATCGTCAACAAGGCCAATGACGAATGGCAGGTGGATTTTCAGCTGGATACGCAATCCAGCGTGACACATCCGCTCAGCATCCAGACCCAGGGAATTTCCGCATCGGAATTCAGGGCCTTCATTCCCGCCGTGGACAATGGCCGGGAAATCCGCTTTACCGACCCGACCTCCGGCGATGACCTCGTGGCGATGCCGCTGAATGCGGCGGGCTGGGGCATGCCGTCGGCGCGGGTTTTCAACAGCATCACGATCCTGCCGACAATGCAGGGTGTTGCTCTCAAATCGACGGCGGCGGATATCCGCATCGGGCAGGAGCAGAACGGCCTCGCCATTACGGCAATCTCCAATGAGTTTGCGGCCGCGAAGAATGAACCGCGCGACGTTTCGAAGAAGCCCGGCGAGGAAATCTACCCGACACCGGAGATTGAAAAGGCGCAATTCGTCAAGCTGGCGGAATGGAAACAGGTCAATCCGTTGCTGTTCAACAAGCGCAAGCAGGAACTTCAGATAGCGGCGGCAACGGCGGAGAAAAAAGAAAAGCGCGATGCGAACATGACGCTAGCCAAATATTTCATCGGCCATGGATATTATGCCGAAGCGCTTGGTGTCCTTGCGGAACTCTATCGCCATTACCCGAAGATAGAGAAAGACCGGGAGTATCGCCTGCTGCACGGGTTGGCTGAGCTAGGACTGCATCGTTATGACGCAGCATCGATCAACCTGTATCATGATGATTTCGAGGGCGATGTGGAAGTTGCACCGTGGCGCGGTGCGGTTTCCGTCGGTCTTGGCAATTGGGAGCGTGCCGCGCAGGAGCTGAATTACTCCGCGCCGGCCTTTGACGTGTTCGAAAAAGAGTGGGCCGACCATTTCCGGCTGCTGCGGGCGCGTGTTGCGCTTGAGAATGTCGATGTGAACCTTGGAAAGCAGGTCCTTCAACAGGTGAAGGAGCCGAAACTGAAAGAACAGAAAGCGGAAAAGGCATATCTTGAAGGGGTTCTTGCCTTTCAGATTAGCGATTTTCCGACTGCCGCCGCCAAATTTAACGACGCTATGAAGGCCGGATATCGCCCGATCACCGAGAAGGCCCGGTTCGAAAAAATCAATGTCGAGCTGGTGGCGAAGCTGATCACCCCGGAACAGGCCATTGCCGAGCTTGAAAAACTCGATTTTGCCTGGCGCGGGGATGAGCTGGAAGTTGATATTCAGAAACGTCTTGGCGATCTCTATGTGGCGACCGGCCAGATTGGCAACGGCCTGGAAACCTACAAACGCATTGTCCGTCATTTCCCGGAATCGCCCTATTCGCGGGATCTGGGGCGGAAGATGAACGAGCTTTTTGCCGATCTTTTCCTCGATGGCGGAGCGGACGAGTTGCCGCCCATTCAGGCGCTGGCGATCTATTACCAGTATCGGGAACTGACGCCTGTCGGTGATCGCGGTGATCAGATGATCCAGATACTGGCGGACCGGCTTACCCGCGTTGATCTGCTGGAACAGGCGGCGCAGCTTCTGGAGCATCAGGTCAATTTCCGCCTGAAGGGGCTTGAAAAGGCAAACGCGGGCACCAAACTCGCCATCGTCCATCTTTGGAACAATAAGCCCGAAGAAGCCCTGCGCGTTCTATATGATACCCGCTGGCGTCAGCTTTCCCCGGCAGCCAAGAAGGAACGGCTTTATATCGAGGCGCGGGCGCAGGCCGGATTGCAGCATTATAAGGAAGCTTTGGGGCTGATCGCATCGGACCGCAGCCTTGAGGCCGATGAATTGCGCGCGGAAATTTACTGGAAATCGAAAAACTGGGCGGCGGCAATTCCGGCTATCGAGAAACTGATCGGCAACGGTGGTAGCAGCACAGAAATGGATTTCGAGCGGCTGGACCGGCAACGGATCATGCAGCTTGCCGTTGCCCGCAACCTCTCAGATGACAAGTCGGGCATCCAGAGAATGCGTGCAAAATATCTGGGCCGGATGGAAGGAACGCCGGATCAGGCGGCCTTTGACCTGATTACGGAGCAGAATGATCCCACCGAGACGGACTTCCGCGAGCGGGCGACCGTCATTGCGCAGGTCGGACAGCTGGAATCCTTCATGGCCGGGTATCGGGAAAAGCTTGAGAACGGTCAGTTCTGGGCGACCTACTGATCGCCTTCTCTCAGGATGTCACTGTAAAGTGACGGATCGACATTGCCACCGGAAGCGACGGCAACTGCAATTTTCCCTTGGACATCCAGCTTGCCGGCGAGAAGCGCGGCAAGGGCGACCGCGCCGCCCGGCTCTATCACACATTTGAAGTAGTGAAAGGCGGCGCGCATGGCCGCCTTTGTTTCCTCATCACTCACTACAAGACCGCCGGAGAGCGTCAGACGGTTGATCCCGAAGGTGATTTTGCCGGGGGTTGGCGTCACGATCGCATCGCAGATGCTCTTATGTCCCGCATCGTTGGAAACGGGTTTGCCAAGCGTCAGCGACCGGGCCGTGTCATCAAAGAATTCAGGCTCCGCCGAATAAGTCTTCGTTGTTCGGCTCAATTCCCGAAGGGCGAGGGATGTGCCCGCGATGAGGCCGCCGCCACCCGCCGGAGCAACGCAGATATCGGCGTGGAATTTCCGCGCCTCAAGCTGTTCCGCGATTTCGACCCCGACGGTTCCCTGGCCCGAGATAACGAAATAATTGTCATAGGGTTTGATCAGCGTCAGATTTTGATCCCGGGCTATTTTCTCGCCGATTTCCTCTCGTGATTCACCCGTACGGTCATAGGTGACAACGGTCGCGCCATATTCGCGGGTATTTGCCAGCTTGATTTTGGGGGAATCCGCGGGCATGAGAATGGTTGCCGGAATGCCGAGCATTTTCGCGGACAAGGCAACCCCTTGCGCGTGGTTCCCGCTGGAATAGGCGATCACACCTGCGGCTTTCTGTGCCGCGTTCAGCCGGCTTAATGTGTTATAGGCACCGCGAAACTTGAACGAACCTGTATGTTGCAGGGTTTCGCATTTCAGGAACAGGCGCCCGCCCAGCTTCTCATTGAGGGCGCGGGATTCCAGAAGGGGAGTGCGAAGGGCAATGCCGCGAAGCCGCGTTGCCGCATTGCGCACCGATTGATAGGACGGGGTTTTATCGAATTCGATCAATGAACTTATCCAGTACAGGCAGGAGTTCGGGCTCGTTGAGCAGGGGAACATGCCCCCGGTTTTTCAAGACTACCGTCTCCATATTCGGGTTTTCGGACTTCATGCGCATAAATACCGTGTCACTCAGCACATCGGACAGGGCGCCCCGTATGGCGAGTGTCGGGATATCGCCGAGAGCCTTGAAGAACGGCCAGAGATCGACCGGCTCGTCTGAATTCAACTGTTCCGCCAGGGCCTTGCTAAGGTTTAGGTCGTAGTTCAGGCAGTAATTCTCCGCCGCCTCGTCATAGGTAAAGGTTGTGTTTGCCTGTCCGAGCCAGTCTTCATCCGAGAGGTCGGGATAGGCACCGACATATTGTTCCTTTTGCTTTTTTGCCGCTTCCTCCAGGCTTGCATAGCGTACATCCTTGCCGACATAGCCAAGGATGCGGGCACCGCCTAATTTGTCCACTTCGGGGCCGACGTCATTGAGGATGGCGCCAGCAACAAAATTCTTCGCGAATCCGGCCATGACCATGGTCATAAGTCCACCGAGGGAGGTGCCGACGAACAAAGCCCGGTCTATCCCGACGGATGTCAGAAAGCTGTGTATATCGCCAAGATAAACCTGAGGATTATAGTTTTTGTAATCGGGATCGCGGTCTGACTTTCCACGCCCGCGATAGTCAAGTGAATATACCTTCCGGTTTTTTGAATATCGCTCGGCGAAGCTATGGAAATCAGCGGAATTGCGGGTCAGGCCGGACAGGCAGAGGAGGGGACAGGCTTCTTCGTTTGATCCATATTCCCTGTAATATAAATTAAGGCCATCCTGGGACTGGTAATATTTTTCTGAAAAAGACATCAATTATAACTCTTTCTTGTCTCTATCCAACGCCAATAATCGCGGGTAATTCAGCGAGGGATTTTATCTGTCCATCGGGTGTGCCGGGCAGCCTTTCCGTCGTTTGATTGAAGCGGTTGCACCAGAGCACATTGAAACCGAAAGCCTTCGCGCCATATGCGTCCCATCCGTTGGAGGATTGAAAGCAAATTTCCGACGGTCCAATGCCCAACCTGTCCACGGCCAGCTGGTATGTTCGCGGGTCGGGCTTGTAGACGCCGACCTCCTCAATTGAATAAATGCCGCCCAGGAACGGGCCGATGCCAGCGTTTTCAACCGCTGCGCCGAGCATCTTCGGCGAGCCGTTCGAAAGAATGGCGCATCTGATCCCGGCGGCCTGAAGCTTCTGCAATGTTTCCTGCACTTCCGGATAGGCCGAGAGGGTGAGGTAAAGGTTCATCAACCGATTGCGAAGGGCAGGATCATCGAGTTTTACACTGGCGAGGGCAAAATCAAGGGCATCGCCCGTCACCTCCCAAAAATCCGTATGGCGCTGTTGCAGGCTTCGAAGCCAGCTATACTGAAGCTGTTTCAGGCGCCAGATATTGGCGATTTCCTCCCATTTGTCGCCGAGGGTTGCCTGCTCCGCGCGGGCGGCGGCATTGACATCAAACAATGTGCCGTAGGCATCGAAGACGCAGGCTTTGATATGATCGAGTTTCAGGGGCATGATGAACCGGCTTTCTGTCAGCAGCGCGCCATCTTGAATGTTGGACAATTAGCTCGCCAATGCAAGCGAAGAATGTCCGGGACTAATGCGAGGCGATGCCGCGGTTGATGTCTTCGCTGATTCTGAGGACACTGCCCTCGTCGCGGGCCAGTCGCTCCCGATATACCTGCAGATTCTCGATGACGCGCTGGACATAATTCCGGGTTTCCGAGAAGGGAATAAATTCGATCCAGTCGATCATATCGATATCGCCGGCGCGCGGGTCACCCCATTCCTTCAGCCAGCGCCGCACATTGGACGGGCCCGCATTATAGGCGGCAATCGCCAGCACGTAGGAGCCGTTGAAATCCTCTATTAGCCCTGCAAGATAGGAACTGCCGAGCAAGGCGTTATAGGTGGGATCAGCAGTTAGGCGTGGCTCGGAATAGCTGACTTTCAGCTGCCGGGAAACGGCTCTCGCGGTACCGGGCATGAGTTGCATCAGGCCGCGCGCGCCAGCCCAGGATATGGCATCCGAGGCAAAGGCGCTTTCCTGACGGGTAATCGCCAGCATCAGGGTAGGCTCGATCGGCGGGTTGCTGATCGCAAGCTGCGGTGTGGGCCAGTTAATCTCGGTCAGCTCCGTGCCGAGCTGGGACGCGCGCTTGGCAATGGCAATGGCGAAATCCGGACGGCCGATCCGTTCTGCAAGAGACGCGACCGTCACATAATCCTCCTCACTTTTCGCTTTTTCCGCCATTTCAAGCAGGAAGGGGCGGGCCCATTTCGGCATGCCAAGCTCGGCAAGGTGATGGACAATCAGGATTTGCTCATCCTCGCCTTTAGCGACATCTACCGGAATTTTCACGGGGGCGATGACCGGAATCGATGGCATTCTTCGTTGCCCCAGCTCGTGCAGGGCCATCTGGCCGTAATAGGTCGTGTAGTTTCTGGCCGCAATATCGTACCAGTACTTCGCCATGACCGTATCGCCGAGCGATGCCTTGGCGCGGCCGATCCAGTAAGCGCCGCGCGCCCGGCTGATCGGGTAGCTGACATTCTCGTAAAGCTTGATGAAATGCTGAAGTGCGATCTCGCCATCTCCAAGGAAGCGAAGGCTGATCCAGCCCGCCAGAAATTCGGCGGCGGCGAAATCCGCGCCATCCTGAAGACCGTGCTGGCTGGCGAGGTTGTAAGCCTCGGTAATATGGCCTTTTGACAGCAGGTTGCGGGCCTGTATATGGCGTTCCTGCCACCAGATGTCGGCACGCGGGGCGCTCTCGTCCACGTCGAGCAGGAGCTCACGAGATTCTTCATCCAGTGCCTTGCGGCGGCGCCATTTCGTCCGCTCGAATACCAGCCCCGGATGATTGCGCAGCTCCGCCGGCACTTCCCGTACCGCCTTGTCGACATTTCCCGTCCTTCGCATCAGACTGATCCGGGCGATCGCAAGCTTTTTCATCCCGTCACTGACATAGCGGAACATGCGCTTGGCGGCGGTTGCTTCGCGCTCCCAGAGCAGATGATCGAGACGTTGTTCGTGATCTGTTTTGCGCAGGATATCGCTGTGGCGCGTCACGATTTGCTTTTCAAGTGCGGCGGGCAGGTCCCCGATATGCCAGGCCTGGCGAATCCAGACGACCGCCTCCTCCTTCCTCGCGGAGGCCAGCAGCGCTTCACCGTAACGATACATGCCGATGCCGGTCAGCGGCGTATGGCTGCTGAACCAGTCGAGGGTGCGCCGGGTGCTGATCGGCTCGCTCAATGCTTCTTCGGCCCGGCGGCGCAGGGTCTGCTGAAGCGGCCAGTCGGGATTGCTATCGATAAAGGCAGCGATCTGATCGAAAGTCGCAAAGTTGCGATAGGCGGACATGTAGCGCCAATCAATGATCTTGGCGGGCAGCCTGTATTTTGCCCGCGCGGCAATTTCCTGCGCTTTGTTCCATTGCCGAAGGTCAGCGGCGGCGAAGGCATCCTTGTAAATCTTGAAGTCCCGGGCATCCAACAGTCCCGTCGCCAGAGGGTGCGGGGGCAACTGAATGCCGATCGGGCGTTTTAGCGGGAGCGGGGGCATATCCGTATGCAGAAAGGCAAGCGCGCCGATTTCCGGTTTGGCCAATGGCAGTGGCACATCCTCGGTGATCGTGGCTCCGTTCGGCACAGACTGGGAATTATCCAGACGGGCGTTTCCGGCCGCCAGCAGCGGCGTTGCATTCAGCAGTGTACAGGTTATCAGCGCCATAAAGGCGAACTCTTTTGCCATTACTCCAACCGATCCATCAAACGACGATGTTAAAACTGCTCCCTATTCTGTTATCGCAGATCCTGCATAATACCAGATTACGTGGTTAATTTCGTTAATTATGCAGACTTTTGTTTGCCATTTCGTAAACATGGTCAGACAAATCCGGCAAATTCAGGATTTTTTCGAGTTCCCCTTTCATCAGCTCCTGCCGATCGGTGTCATAGCGGCGCCACTGCCCGAGCGGTGCGACAAGACGGGCGGCGATTTGCGGGTTCGTCCTGTTCAACTCTGCAATCACATCGGACAGGATACGATAGCCGTCACCGCTTTTGTCATGGAAGTAGACCGGGTTGCCGGACGCAAAAGCCCCGATCAGGGACCGCAGGCGGTTCGGGTTCTTCAGGGTGAACGCCGGATGCTGCATCAGGGCCTTCACATCGGCGATCGCCGTCGGTCGCGTTGCCATGGCCTGAAGCGAGAACCATTTATCGACGATCAGCGGATCTTTTTGCCATTTCTCATAATAATCGGCGAATATTTCATCGCGGATGGCATGGGTAATATCGCTTAAGCCCGAGAGGGCGGCGACCCGGTCCGTCATATTATCACTCTCCAGATACTGGGTTCTGGCAAGCGTATAATAGTCCTCCCGGCCCGTTGCGATCAGATAATGCAGCGCCGTGTTCTTAAGCCTGCGGCTGCTGCTTTCCGGCTGGTTGTTGGGAGAGAGGGCATTGGCGCAATCGTCATAAACCTGTCGCCATCTCTCTTCAAAGGTAAGGCCGAGTTTTCGCCTGGCGGCATCTCTCGCAGCATGGATGGCGTCCACCTCGACGACTTGCATTTTCTGCGCAATATCCTGCTCGCCCGGCAGGGTGAGTGCTGAGGCCGTAAACGCGCGATCGAGGTTCTTATCGTCCAGAATATTCGTGAAGGCGTTGAGGAAGGGGGACGGCAGGTCGGCGTCCTCGGCTGTCGTGCCGCTCTCGATCTGTTTGAGAAGAATGTTGCTGGCAAGACGTTGTCCCGCGTCCCAGCGGTTGAAAAGATCCTCGTCTTTTGCGAACAGGAAGGCGAGACCGTCATCATCCATTTCCTGCCTGATTTTGACAGGCGCGGAAAAGCCACGAAAGAGCGAACTTTGCGGGCGGCTGGCAAGGCCGGAGAAAGTAATATCCTGTGTTTTATACGTCAGGCTGAAAACCGCTTCGGTCTCTCCCTTGAAAGGGCCATCGGGAAAGGTGATTGATTTTCCCTCATCATCGAGAAGGCCGAGTTTCAGGGGAATATGCAGAGGCTTGAAATCATCGCCTGCCTTGGTGTTTTTTTGCGTGAAAGAAAGACTGTAAGTATTTCTTTTTTCATCAAAACTCTCGCTCACTGTAATCTCAGGAGTGCCGGGGGTAATATACCAGCGGCGAAACTGGGTGAGATCAACGCCGGAGCCGTCTTCAAGCGCTGAGACAAATTCCTCCGTGGTGACGGCCTGTCCGTCATGCCGCTCGAAATAAAGGTCCATTCCCTTGCGGAACTTCTCTTCGCCGAGCAGGGTGTGGATCATGCGGATGACTTCCGCGCCCTTCTCATAAACGGTGGCAGTATAGAAATTGTTTATCTCGACATAGCTTTGCGGCTGGATCGGATGGGCGAGGGGGCCGGCATCCTCCGGGAACTGGGCGGCCCGCAGGCGCTGGACATCGCCGATACGCTGGACGGCGGCCGAGTTCATGTCGGCGGAGAACTGCTGATCACGGAAGACCGTCAGCCCTTCTTTTAGAGTGAGCTGGAACCAGTCGCGGCAGGTGATGCGGTTGCCCGTCCAGTTATGGAAATACTCATGGGCGATGACACTCTCGATCCCGTCGAAATCCGCGTCCGTCGCGGTCTCGGGCGACGCCAGCACATATTTGGAGTTGAAGACATTGAGGCCCTTGTTCTCCATCGCGCCCATGTTGAAATCGCTGACCGCGACGATCATGAAGATGTCGAGGTCATACTCCCGGCCGTACTTCTCCTCATCCCATTTCATCGATTTCTTGAGGGAGAGCATGGCGTGATCGCATTTATCCTGATTCCCTTTTTCAACGAAGATCTGCAGTTTGACATCCCGGCCGGACAGGGTTTTGAAGCTGTCTTCGACACAGGCGAGATCCCCGGCGACAAGGGCGAAGAGATAGGCGGGCTTCGGATGCGGATCATGCCATGTCACCGATTGCCGCCCGTCAACCAGCGTTACCTTCTCCGTCAGGTTGCCGTTTGAGAGCATGACCGGATAGCGCGACCCATCGCCGATGATTGTGGTCGTATAGACAGCCATGACATCCGGCCGGTCGAGGAAATAGGTAATCCGTCGGAATCCCTGCGCCTCGCATTGGGTGCAGAAGTTTCCACTCGACTTGTAAAGTCCTTCAAGCGCAGTGTTATCCTGCGGGCGGGTTTCCGTGACAATATCAAGGGTCAGTTCTTTCTGGCTTGGCGGCACGGGGAGGCTGAGCAACTTGTCCGATAGCTCATACTCATCGGCTGTGAGCGTCTTGCCATTCATCGCAACGGAGAGGAGCGCGAGGTGCTCTCCGTTCAGCGTCAGCTTTTCCGCCTGTGCGTTGTTTCTTTTAAGGCTCAGCCGGGAAGTGATGAGGGTTGTTTCCTCCCCCAGCTCAACGGTCAGATGAACAGTCTCGATCCGGAAATCGGGCTCTCTATAGTCTTTCAGATGAATAGTCGCGGGCTGGGCTGAGGTCGTTGACAAGGGGCATACCTTTACTAAAGAAGGAACAATCCCTTTAAAGATAACCGGAATGTTGCCGCGATCAAGGCCTGCGGAAAATGAATATTTCTGCAAAAAAGCCCTAATTTGCAACGATAACGGGCGGAAATTGCAGTTACCTCTTGCCTTGCCGGGCATCATGCCTATAAATCAGGCGTTCGATGGCCGGGACGCGAAGACCAGAAGCAGAAAGAGCTCTCCTGTTCACGAACATAACATAGAAAATAGCAACAGAATTTAAGGACATTGTCATGTTTAGAGGATCGATCACAGCGCTTGTTACTCCCTTCGATGGAGAGCGCGTGGATGAAAAATCGTTTCAATCCCTCTGTGACTGGCAAATAAAATCTGGAACGAAGGCGCTTGTCCCTGTGGGGACTACCGGTGAATCCCCGACCCTCAGCCATCCCGAGCATGACCGTGTGGTGGAGCTCTGTGTCGAAGTGGCGAAAGGCCGGGTGCCGGTCATGGCAGGCACAGGGTCGAACAATACGGTGGAGGCCATTCGGCTGTCCAAGCATGCGAAGGAGGCCGGGGCCGATGCGGTTCTGGTTGCCATGCCTTATTATAACAAGCCCACGCAGGAAGGCATGTATGCCCATTACAAGGCGATCAATGATGCCGTCGATATCCCGATCTATATCTATAATATTCCGGGCCGCTCCATCGTTGATATGACTCCGGAGACCATGGGCCGTCTCGCCAAGCTTGAAAATATCGTCGGGGTCAAGGATGCGACCGGGGATGTTGGCCGCGCGGCTTTGCAGCGTCTGCATTGCGGGCATGATTTCAATCAGCTTTGCGGGGATGATCCCATCGCCCTTGGCTACAATGCGCAAGGCGGCAATGGCTGTATTTCCGTGACATCGAATGTCGCGCCGGAAATGGTTTCCAAAATGCAGGAGGCCAGCCTTGCTGGTGATTATAAAACGGCAATTGAGATTCAGGACCGGCTGATCTGGCTGCATAAGGCATTGTTTGTTGAATCCAGCCCGGCACCGACTAAATATGCCTTATCACTCTTGGGCAAATGCAAGCCGGATGTCCGCATGCCTATCATTCCCGTCTTCAAGGAAGAATCCCGTCGGGAGATCGAGGAAGCCATGCGCTATGCGGGTCTGCTGAACTAAGGATCGGAACGGATCAGGTAATGGGCCGGAATATCGCGGAAAACCGTAAGGCCCGCTACAACTACTTCATTCATGAGGAGTTCGAGGCGGGACTTATCCTGCTCGGCACGGAGGTGAAAAGCCTGCGCGCCGGACGGGCGAACATTCAGGACGCCTATGCGTCTTTTGAAAATGACGGTTTGTACCTGATCAACGCCCATATCGCCGAATATGGCCATGGCAACCGCAACAATCATGAACCGCTGCGCCCGCGTCAGCTTTTGATGCATAAAAAGGAAATCAAGAAGATTGCCGGCCAGATACAGAAGGCGGGCAAGACCCTTGTCCCCTTGTCGATGTATTTCAATGATCGCGGTATTGTCAAAGTCAAGGTGGGACTGGCGTCGGGCAAGAAGCAGCATGACAAGCGGGCGACAGAGCGCGAACGCGACTGGAACCGAGAGAAACGGCGGCTCCTGAAAGATAACGCCTGAGGCGCTAGCTGACGGCTTCCTGCGGCAGCGGGCTGATGAATTCCAGACCGAGGAAATTGTCCTTGGCCCAGACGACCCGGCTTTTCAGGCCATCCGAAAAGGCGCGGGATGACTGCAGGACGAGTGACGTTCCGGCGGGTAGTTTTCCCTGAAACCAGACCTTCGCGCCCGTCTGGCTGTAATCCACCAGGCTTACATTCAATTTGGAATCATTGGTGATAATAAATCCCGGCCAGTCTATTTTCTGACGCGGATGGCGGCGTTTGTTCTGGGTCTCGTCCATATGCTCGCGATACAGGGGAAACTCGCCATCGTTCAGGCTGGCGAGTTGGCGTGGGCGGTACTTCGGGTCCAGTTCCCGGCGCTGCAGGACGGATTCGTGCAACTTTTCCGGCTCCAGCCCCATCTCGGGTGGAAAGCTGCCGATGGACTGGCCGACCGGCCGGTTGAAGGGTTTCTTGAAGGGCAGGGGAACCCCCAGCAGCTTGCGCCGGTTCATGGCAATTTTTCCAAGAATATCAGGCGCCGACAATTCTTCCAGCCGTTCTGCATCGATGCTCAACCCATGCTCGGCGGCGCGGTCCAACATCCAGCGGAGAGCAATATCCGAGAGGCGGCTGTCACGGCGACCGCCGACGACATTCTCATGGGAGCCAGGGAACCAGACCTGTTCGATGGCTTTCAACTCTTGCGAATGAACTCCTGTCCAGAGGCCAGGCTTGAACCGGCTACGGCGTTCATCAAGGGCAAGGGCCTGATAGGCAGCTTCGACATTCGCATTGACCTTGTGGTCATGATACATCATCCAGCTTTGCGAGATGCGGTTGAGCCCGGGCAGCGGCAGGCCATGACTACCGACAGTGTCCCAGCAGCCGAGAAACCTGATACGGATCGGCCGGGCCGGTAAATGATCGGCGAGACTTTTCGCGCCCGGTGTCTCAAGGGCCTCCACCGGAATCTGGCTGTATTCATAGGCTTCCGGCAGAAGGCTCAGCTTCTCAGGAGGAAGCAGCCCGACCTTGTCAATCAGGTCCGCGAGACGCCGGATGTTGAAGGCGCCGAGGCCTGCACCTAAAAGGAAAATCTCGTCCTTATCGTCACGGTAGTTCTCCGAGAGGAAAGAATAACATTCGAATATCTCTGCTTTCATGCCGAGACCGAACGTGCGTTGCATCAGGCGCCGGGAAAGGGACGGTTTCGCCGCAATATCGTGCTGATAGCGGAGCTGGGCCACACCATTCGAATCCTGCTCGCCGATACAGTGATAGGCGAGCGTGGCGTTTCCCGGAACGCGCCTGTTCTTGCTTCTGAACTGCGGGGCAATCCAGCTGCCGTCACTCAGGACCACAAGTCTTCGGGCCATAACTTCCCCTCTTCAATTCCGGCTATTATAGTAAGCCGAGTACAGAAGACATCAACGAAACTGAAATTTATTACGAAACTTGAGACTTTTTTGATCTGTTGGGAGCATTCTTAGCAAGAGCACCGACGTCATTGTAGCGCCTTTAGAGCATGCCGTCTTATGAAAATTTCGGAATATTTATTGGAGTTAACGGACTTTATATGATGAACACGTCTTTTTTTCTTGTTCTAAAGGCCTTTCTGAGAGATTTATAACATCCTTTGCGAGAAATTAACTGGGATATTTCACATTAAAGTAAATGAGGGGAATAGCGTATGGCTTTTATTCGAGGGGCGAAATTACTTCTGGTGCTCACATTTTTAGCGGGATTATCCGCTTGCGCGGTAGATCGCAGCACAGTCTCCGTTGATCCGCCGGAGAGTATCGCAAATCCCATAAATGGAGTGGATATCAAGCTGGTATCAGTCACTGATAACCGACTGTTTGAGTTCAGGCCGGCAACGCCCGATATTCCCTCTCTTTCAGAAGATGAGATTAACAATGATTCCATAAAAGCACGAGCCTTCGCCAGAAAACGGAATTCATACGGCAAGGCATTGGGTGATGTGGTTTTGCCGGAAAATCAGACCGTCGCCGGAATCATGAAGCCTGCTCTTGAAAACGCGTTTCGCGCTGCGGGTTACCGGGTTCTTGAGCCTGGCGATCCGGCCTTTGATAAGGCTATGTCGGTAGATGTGAAGATCCTTCAATTCTGGTCATGGATTGATTGGGGATTTTGGGAACTGGGGCTTCATAACAAGGCGGAAGTAACCATATCGGCCTCAGAAGGGCCATTGACAGAAGGATTGACTGTTTTTAATGAAACAGTCGGAAAACACGCAGCTGTTTTTGATGGTGACTGGCAACAGAGTGCGGTCACTGGAATTAGAGAATTGACAGTGAAAGTAACTGAAGAGCTGAAACGCAAGCAGTAAAGAGTAATGCCGGGGATAGCCTTGATTCAGGCGATTTCCTCGGCATCCTCATAGGGATCGAATTCCCCGGGATAGTCGTCGTAATCCTCGTCATTTTTCTGGCTGACAGCGCGTCCGACCTTATTCTCCATATCCTTGAGTTCAATGAAGAAATCAGCCTGCCGGCGGAGTTCGTCAGCGATCATGGGGGGCTGGGATTTTACCGTGCTGACGACCGTAACCCGCACGCCCTGACGCTGGATGGATTCAACAAGGCGGCGGAAATCGCCGTCACCTGAGAACAGCACCGCATGGTCGATATGTTTCGCAAGCTCCATCATGTCGATGGCAAGCTCGATATCCATATTGCCCTTGTATTTCCGTCGTCCGGTTGAATCAGTGAATTCCTTGGTCGGCTTCGTGACCATCGTATAACCATTATAGTCGAGCCAGTCGACGAGGGGGCGGATCGGGGAATATTCCTGATCTTCGATAAGAGCGGTGTAGTAGAATGCGCGGACAAGCCTTCCTTGCGAGGCGAATTCGCTCAGCAGCCTTTTATAATCAATGTCGAAACCAAGAGCCCTTGCGGCAGCGTATAAATTTGAGCCATCAATGAATAAAGCTATACGTTCCTCGGAGTAAAAAGGCATTACCGTTTCCGCATTCAATATTACAAATAATTATTTAGTTTGTTTGCTTTCGCTCCCTAATTATCAATCAATAGCAAAATAATTTACACTTCTCTAGACAAGAATTGCATGTGGTCTCTGTCAATATGTTAAAGAAGTGGAGAAATCGGGGATTTTTAGTGTTTTTCGGAGAGTTTTACCAGTGATATTGATTGCGTTAGGGGCAAATATGCCACATCCGGAACATGGCGATCCGGTGAATACACTGGCGGCGGCGGTGCGTGACATTGCGAATACCGTCTCCCTTATGGGGCAATCAAGCTGGTACCGGACCGCGCCGGTGCCTGTCTCCGACCAGCCCTGGTTCGCCAATGCGGTCATTTCGGTGGAGACGGATATGCAGCCCGATGACCTGCTGGCGAGATTGCACGGAATTGAGGAAGATTTCGGACGGGTCCGCCGCCAGAAATGGGAAGCCCGCGTGCTCGACCTCGACCTGCTTGTCTTTCATGATCTGGTGACGGAAAACAGGGATCAGGGGGCGGAGATTGTCCTTCCGCATCCGCAGATGCAGAAACGTGCCTTTGTGCTGGCTCCAATCGCGGAAATTGCCCCTGAATGGCGTCATCCCGTCAGCAATTTGGCTGCGCAGGAATTGCTTTCCCGGCTGCCATCAGAACAGGCATTTGATATTATAGGCGCGAAGGATATCCCCACTTGATGCCGAAATGAGACGCGACACCGGAAAAGTGCCCCTTTTCAAGGACTTTTTTATGTTACTTTGACTTGCTATCCTGTATGCAAACTTATATGTAATACTCTAAATCACAGACAATTGGAGTTATTTTAAATGGCACGCGTCACCGTTGAAGATTGCGTTGAAAGAGTTCCTAATCGTTTCGAGATTGTTTTGCTCGCCGCCCGGCGGTCACGGGAAATCGCTGCCGGTTCCATGTTAACCGTGGATCGCGACAACGACAAGAACCCCGTCGTTTCCCTGCGTGAGATTGGCGATGGCACGATCGAGCTGGATGAGCTCAAGAATAATCTTGTGCATTCACTGCAGCGCCGTGTCGAGGTTGATGAGCCTGAAGAGGACAACATGGCCGCCCTGATGAGCGCCAGCAACGAATGGGCCGGCGTCATCCAAGAGAATACAGAGGTTGAGACTTTTTCCGCCGATGAAGTCGGCGCAACTGAAGCAACGGATACTCCGGCAGAAGAAACCGATGCCGATGACCCGTTCGCCGACAACTGACCGGAATGGATGTAAAACCCGG
Organism: Sneathiella sp.; assembly: GCA_002706985.1. Classification (GTDB taxonomy): domain Bacteria; phylum Pseudomonadota; class Alphaproteobacteria; order Sneathiellales; family Sneathiellaceae; genus Sneathiella. Next base: position 24,079 of record PAKP01000020.1, read on the forward strand.
CATTTGAGCCCCATATCACATAGGGAAATGCCGGGAGCGTCGAGTTTGAATGTTAGTGCCTGTATTTGTTTCAATCCGGATTTAGGATTTCAGCGGGAGGGGATCGGTGACCACCGGTCCTGTAATTGCTGATGCTGCGCCAGGTTGAACTTGTTGATCGTGTTCTAAGCTATGATCCTCAGGCAGACGAGGATCTCCTAAACCGGGCCTATATCTTTACCGTCAAGACCCATGGCAGCCAGGTACGCGCCTCCGGAGACCCTTACTTTTCCCACCCTATTGAAGTCGCCGGTATTCTGACCGAGCTAAAACTGGATACAGCGACGATCGTAACTGCGCTTCTTCATGACACGATTGAAGATACCGTTGCCACCAAAGAGCAGATTGAAGAAATCTTCGGGAGCGAGATCGCGGCGCTTGTCGACGGGGTCACCAAGCTGTCGCAGATCGAGCTGCAATCGGATAGGACCAAGCAGGGAGAGAATTTCCGAAAGCTTCTGCTGGCAATGTCGAACGATATCCGCGTGCTGCTGGTCAAGCTGGCCGACCGGTTGCACAATATGCGTACCCTTCATTTCATAAAAAACCCAGAAAAGCGCAAACGCATCGCCACGGAGACGATGGAGATATATGCACCCTTGGCCGAGCGTATCGGAATGCAGGGTTTTCGCGATGATCTGGAAGATCTCGCCTTTATCGAACTGAACAATGAAGCGCGCAATTCTATCAAGCGGCGGCTGGAATATTTGCGCGCGGAAGGGGAGGACCTGGTCGAGCGGATTGTCGAGCAGTTGAGGAAAGATGCCGCGGATGCCGGAATTGACGCCGAAATATACGGTCGGGAGAAGCGTTTCTATTCCATTTGGCGCAAGATGGAGAAGAACAACGTCTCCTTCGAGCAACTCGCCGATATTATCGCCTTCCGTGTCATCGTCGATTCAGTGGAAGAATGCTATCACGCCCTTGGCGTTCTGCATGCGAAATATTCCATGGTGCCGGGGCGGTTCAAGGACTATATCTCGATCCCGAAGCGGAACAATTACCGCTCCATCCACACGACGATCATCGGTCCCGAAAAACAGCGCATCGAGGTTCAAATCCGCACAAGGGAGATGCACCAGACGAATGAGTATGGTGTTGCCGCCCATTGGCAATACAAGGAAAATCTCGAAAATGTGAAAGAGGGCAAGCAGTATCGCTGGCTTCGCGAACTGCTTGAAATCCTTGAGAATACGGTCGATCCGGATGAGTTTCTGGAACATACGAAACTCAGCATGTTTCAAGATCAGGTGTTCTGCTTCACGCCCAAGGGTGACCTGATTTCCCTGCCGCAGGGCAGCAGTCCCGTCGATTTTGCCTATGCCGTCCATACGGATGTCGGTAATACCTGCGTCGGCGCCAAGATCAACAGCCGGTTGGTGCCACTCCGCACGCCGCTGCGCAATGGCGATCAGGTGGAGATACTTCGCTCGAAAAACCAGACGCCGTCGCCGACCTGGGAGAGCTTCGTTGTCAGCGGCAAGGCGCGCTCGGCCATTCGCCGCTTCACCCGCTTGAAACAACGTGGCCAGTATATTGAGCTTGGTAAGGCAATCGCTGAGAAAGCCTTTCGGGTTGAGGGAAAGCAGTTTGCTGAGAAAGCGTTACAGACAGCTGTTAAAGTGTGGAATCAGGAAAATGTCGATGATGTCTATTCCATGCTGGGGGATGGCACCCGCACCGGACGGCAGTTGATCGAGGTTATTTTCCCCGGCGAGAAGCGTCAGGCCGATACTGAAAATGTTGTTTCGCTCAAACGGGCAAAATCGAAATCCGAGGACAAGAATTCTCATGCGGTGCCGATTCGCGGGCTCATTCCCGGCATGGCCATGCACCTCGCCGGATGCTGTCATCCGCTCCCGGGGGACCGGATTGTGGGGATTGTCAGTACCGGGCGCGGGGTGACGATCCACACCATTGACTGTGACACACTTGAACAGTTCGCCGAAGTCCCGGAACGCTGGCTTGATGTCTCGTGGGATGAGGATAATCAGCAGGCCGCCCATCCCGTAGGCCGGGTCTCCATCATTATGGCAAATGAACCGGGCGCGCTGTCAGGTGTCACCTCGACTATTGCCTCCAATAACGGCAATATCAATAATCTGGCTATCGTCAACCGTAGTCAGGATTTTTTCGAGATGCTGATCGATATTCAGGTAAAGGATGTTCGGCATTTGACGAATATCATCGCGGCGCTGCGGGCCGATCCGGTCATCAGTTCCGTTGAAAGATCGGCAGGCTAATCAGGCGGGTTTTGAGAGAAAGGGTAAGTATGACAGAGGAAGAAATCCTGGCCCATTACCGGGAGACAGACGCATTGCTGGAAGGGCATTTTCTACTGAGTTCGGGGTTGCATTCTGACCGTTATCTTCAATCGGCGAAAGTTCTGATGTACCCTGATCGCGCCGCTGCGCTCTGTCAGGCGCTCGCCGACAAGATAAAATCTGCTCTAGGCGAGAACGCCGTCGATATTGTCGTCGGTCCCGCGATGGGCGGTGTCATCGTTGGATATGAACTGGCGCGTCAGCTTGGGGTGCCGGGCATCTTCACGGAACGTGAAAACGGTGTGTTTACCTTCCGGCGCGGATTCTCTCTGAAGCCGGGCGCTCGCGTCATCATGTCGGAGGATATTGTCACAACCGGAAAGTCCAGTCGGGAATGCATTGATACGATCCGGGCCGCCGGTGGCGATGTTGTTTGTGCGACCTGCCTGATTGACCGGTCAAACGGCGAGGCGGATGTCGGTGTGCCTTTGATCTCGCTGATGGAGCTGGAGGTGAATGTCTATGAGCCGGACAAGCTGCCGCCCGAACTTGCCGGTACAGAGGCCATCAAACCCGGAAGCCGTAACCTGAAGTGATCTTTTCTTAAGTGAAGTGCCGCCGGAATGTTTCGTCGTCGAAAAAAAGCAACAAGAATAAGCCAGCTGTCGGAATTTTTCTGGCCGACCGCCGGCTTTCGGCGATCATCGAAATATGTCGGATACCGCCTTGCGCGGTTGAAAGGTTCTCCCTATAGCCTGGCGGCCGGTTTTGCCTTTGGCGCGGCGGTTTCCTTTACGCCGTTGCTCGGATTCCATTTCATTCTGGCCGCCCTGTTCGCCTGGATATTTCGGGCGAGCATACTGGCGTCCGCACTCGGGACGGCTGTCGGCAACCCTTGGACCTTTCCGTTTATCTGGACGATGCTTTATAAGGTCGGGCGCTGGATGCTGGGCGACGATCCGCACCACAAAGCCTTTCCGGATGCCAGTCTGACCACTTTCTTCGAAGGGCTCTGGGCGGGCAACTGGAATAATGTTTCCCATATCTTTTTTGAAGTTATTCACCCGATGCTGCTTGCCAGCCTGCCGATCTCCATCATTGTCTGGATTATTTTTTTCTATCCATTGCGGGCATTGATCCGTAGATTTCAGGAGAAAAGAGCACAGTTGATCCTCAAGGCAAAGGAGCGCAAGTCAAACCGGAGGTTCAAACGCGGGAAAAAAATCGGAGTCATAGAAAAATGAAAAAGCTGAGACTGGGTGTCAATATCGACCATGTAGCAACCATCCGCAATGCACGCGGCGGGGTTCATCCGGACCCCTTGCGCGCCGCCCGGATCGCCGAGGCAGCGGGGGCGGACGGCATCACGGCACATTTGCGTGAAGATCGCCGCCATATCAGCGATGGCGACATTACGCGTCTCGCCCGGGAACTCACCATTCCGCTCAATTTCGAGATGGCGGCAACTGAAGAAATGCTGGCGATCGCGCTGGATCATAAACCGCATGCGAGCTGTCTCGTCCCGGAAAAGCGCGAGGAACGCACGACGGAGGGTGGCCTTGATGTTGCCGGAGGCCATAATATGCTGAAGCATTACGTCGACAGCCTGAAGAATGCGGACATCCGTGTATCGCTGTTTATCGAAGCGGACCCGTTTCAGCTTGAAGCGGCAAAGAAAATCGGTGCGGATATCGTTGAAATTCACACTGGCGCCTATTGTGATTCAGAGGATCCGGCGAAACGGCAAAGCGAGTTTGATCGAATACAGAAGGCGGCGGCCATGGCGGAAGATTTGGGCCTTGAATGCCATGCGGGCCATGGCCTGACCTTTGGTACTGTCGGTCCCGTTGCGGCGATACCGACGATTGTCGAGCTCAACATCGGCCATTTTCTGATTGGCGAGGCGATTTTTACTGGGCTGGAGACAGCTATCGGCAAGATGCGACGGTTGATGGATGAAGCCCGTCAGGCGGTAGCGTAGGGCAGCAAAGGACAGGGTATGTCTCGCATTATCGGCATTGGCAACGATATCATCGATATCCGGCGCATCGAAAAAACCCTAGATCGTTTCGGGGATCGTTTCGTCAAGCGTATCTATACGGAGATTGAGATTGCGAAATCAGAGCGGCGGCTGAATCGTGTTGAATCCTATGCCAAGAGATATGCGGCAAAGGAGGCCTGTTCCAAGGCGCTGGGTACAGGGTTTCGTCGGGGCGTGTTCTGGAAGGACATGGGCGTGGTCAACCTGCCATCCGGAAAACCGACGATCGCGCTGACAGGTGGGGCGCTGGCGCAGCTTGAACGAATAACGCCGCCGGGCATGCGAACGGAAATTCATCTGACCATTACAGATGAACCGCCTCAGGCGCAGGCGATCGTCCTGATTACGGCTATCCCGGAAGATGATTAGGAAGTTACAGGCAATTGACCGGGAAAACATTTGCCTGACGGGCGCGTTCGTGCAATTGAATGTCTATTGTTTTTAAATATATTTTTGGAAGAGTTTTATGAAGGAAGAAGCGGTGAAAGCGAAAGCCAAGGGCGGAGTGGGGGAGACAATCCGCACAATAATCTATGCTGTGCTGATTGCCGTTGTAATCCGGACATTCGCTTATGAACCGTTCAAGATTCCGTCTGAGTCAATGCTGCCGACCCTGATGATTGGCGATTACCTGTTTGTTTCCAAATATTCCTATGGCTACAGCCGTCATTCCTTCCCCTTCAGCCTGGCGCCAATATCGGGGCGCGTGTTCGGCGAGTTGCCGGAGCGCGGTGACGTAGCCGTCTTCAAGAAGCCCATCGGTGAGTCCGTCGACTATATTAAGCGTATTGTCGGCCTGCCGGGCGACAGGATGCAGATGATCAACGGGGTGCTTAATATCAATGGTACGCCGATCAAGCGCGAACGGGTTGAGGATTTTGTCGACAGGGACCGTTTCGGGAACGCGCGACGCATTGCGCAGTATCGCGAGACACTGCCGAATGGCCGAAGCTATCTGACGCTCGATGAAGAAGTGCAGGGAATTATGGACAATACGGATGTCTATACGGTGCCCGAAGGACATGTTTTTGCCATGGGGGATAACCGTGACAATTCGACGGACAGCCGCTTCCTGAGCCATGTCGGTTATGTTCCGGTGGAAAATCTGGTGGGCCGGGCCGAGGTTATTTTCATGTCGCTTGATGGCTCTGCCGAATGGTACGAACTCTGGAAATACCCGACAGCCATCCGCTGGAACCGGATTTTCGACTCTTTAAGCTGATGACCGCGCCAACAAAAAGCCTTGAGGACTTGGCCGTTCTCATCGGGCATGAGTTTAAGGACCTTTCGCTATTGACGGCCGCAGTGACCCATTCGTCCTTGGTCAAGGGTAAGGGCCGCAAAGCGGCGCAGGGTGATTATGATCGCCTGGAGTTTCTCGGAGACCGGGTTCTCGGCCTTATCATCAGTGAGGAACTTTTCCGCCGCTTCGAAGAGGCGGAGGCAGGGCAACTGTCCCGGCGCTATAATGCCCAGGTCCGGCGCGAGACTCTGGCCGAGATTGGTGCGGAAATGGGTCTTCAAGACTATATCTGTATGGCGGCGGATCTGGCGGCGGCAGGGGGACGTGACAATCCGGCCATTCTGTCGGATGTGATGGAAGCGGTGATCGCAGCCATTTATCTGGATGGCGGTATCAAGGCCGCCAAAAAGTTCATCAAGTCAAAATGGTGGCCGCGGTTCGATCACAAGGACGCTTCGCGCAAAGATGCCAAATCCATGCTTCAGGAATGGCTGGCCAAGATGGGCAGGCCGTTGCCCGTCTATTCGGTGATCGAGGAAACCGGCCCCGATCATGACCGTTATTTCAAGGTCAAGGTAGAAGTTTTCGATTGTGCCCCGGCGACCGGCTCAGGGTCGTCAAAACGCGCGGCGGAGCAAAAAGCGGCCGCGAAATTACTTAAGGAATTGCAGGTTGGCTGAACAAGAGGCGGAAACATCTCCAACACGCTGCGGCTATGTCGCCCTGGTCGGGGCACCCAATGCCGGCAAATCGACGTTGCTCAATCAGCTTGTGGGCGCGAAAATCGCAATTGTTACGCCGAAAGTACAGACGACCCGCGCCCGTGTCACCGCCATTGCCATCGAAGGCGACAGCCAGATCATCTTTGTCGACACACCCGGCATTTTCAAACCGTCGCGCCGGCTGGAGAAAGCCATGGTCGATGCCGCCTGGAGCGGGGCGGAGGATGCGGACCGTATTGTTCTTATTATTGACGCCGTGAAGGGCATTTCGGCGGATGTGGAGCGGATCATTGCCGGGCTTGAGAAAAACCACCGCCGCGCCCATGTGATCCTCAACAAGGTGGATATCGTCAAGCGCGACAGTCTTCTCGGCCTTGCGCAGGCTCTCTCGGAGCGGGGCATTTTTGATGAGATATATATGATCTCCGCGCTTACCGGTGACGGGGTCAATGATCTTCGCGAGGCGCTTGCGAAAGAAATGCCGGAAGGGCCGTGGTTGTACCCGGAGGACCAACTCGCGCTTGCGCCCATGCGGCAACTGGCGGCTGAGGTGACACGCGAGAAGCTGTTCATGCGGCTCAATCAGGAACTGCCCTATTCGCTCACCGTCGAGACGGAGAGCTGGGAAGAGCGTAAAGACGGATCGGTAAAGATCCAGCAGGTGGTCTATGTCTCGCGCGCCAACCACAAGCCGATTGTCCTTGGCAAGGGAGGACAGACGATCAAGAAGGTCGGAGAGCTTGCCCGCGCGGATCTGGAGGAGAGTCTCGGATGCCGCGTTCATCTGTTCCTGTTTGTAAAGGTCCGGGAAAAATGGCTGGATGATCCGGAGCGTTACCGCGAAATGGGCCTGGATTTCCCGAAAGATGGCGCCTGAGCCCTGCTCTCAACCCCTTTTCTTTACCGGATATAGTGACGGAAATCGCTGTTTTCTTGCGGCTTTGTGTTCTTCCAGCCCTAAAAGATTGACAAACATAGTTAAAAAAATAATCGGTGAAACAAAAAATTAACTAAATCCCTTCCATCATATCCCCAACAAAGGAAGTTTTTCCTTTTTCTGAATGTTTTTTATTTGGGTAGTCGATTGTATTTTGGGGAATGGAATGATGGCTAAGCTCGATACAAAATATGTCAATAAGTATCTGCAAAGTGCGGATGAAGGTGTCGCCGACGATCAGTTCCGGGCGGGCTTGCTGTTTTCGACCGGAGACGGGGTTTCACAGGATCTGGTGACAGCGCATAAATGGTTCAATCTCGCGGCAATGAACGGCATTGAGGAAGCGCGGGAGAACCGGGCGGAGATTTCTCTCGATATGTCCGCGCAGGAAATTGCCAAAGCCCAGAAAATGGCGCGCGAGTGGATCATGGGCCGATAGGCGCCGTGATCTAATTTTGCGAAAAAAATTGCAACTAAACCCTTTGACAGGGAACCAAAATCTGCCATATTGCCGCCTCCGGTGAGCTGGCCGAGTGGCTGAAGGCGCTCCCCTGCTAAGGGAGTATGGGGTTTATAGCTCCATCGAGGGTTCGAATCCCTCGCTCACCGCCACCCACCCCTGATAATTTGTCTCTCTTTCTAGCTGGCTGCGCAACCGCCCGTAACAGGGCGCTTATTCGCGGCCATTCCCTCTCTTGCCCGCGTCTCTGGGCCGTCAGATAATGGTTTTGTAGGGCCAATCTGCCCGCCAGTCTCTGGCCATCTGATGGTAGGGTGAGTTTCACGAGAACAGAGTATTAACAGGGAATTTTTTATAAAAGCACCTATTAACAGGGTAAATTCTCTACTGGTTCACGGGAGAGAAAATATTATATGACGTAAAAACAATGCCTTACGGATCATTATCGCCACTTTCCTGTTATTCGTCATAACAGGGTGATTTTATGCCATAACAGGCCCTGTTATTGCGATTAACAGGGCGTTTTAAGCCTGTTAACAGGTGATTTAAGGAATTTCCTTTAGGGCCTGGAACTGATTTTATAGCGTGCTTTCAATCCCGAACTTGCGGCGCTGATCGGACCAGAGCAGCGGGATTTCTTCTTTCATCAAAAGGGCCAGTGTCAGATGGTCGGGCTGCCGTCCGGTGAGGATGATTTGCTGGATATCGGGGGCTAAAAAAGCAAGACGCACCAGATTGCGTTTCCAGGGGGAGGTGGGGGCTGTCTGCAGGACGGGGCTTTTCCCTGAATCCCGATCCAGTATTGCATGCGCGTTTCGGAGCGCTCTGATCAAAGAGGGGTCCAGTTGCGGCGTGTTTTTATCGCCGACGAGGATGTCAGTCCGTCCCCCGCGCGTCTGCATCCGCCAGGGCAGGGTCAACCGCAAGCATTTCGATTCTGCCGGATCCGGACGCACCCGCTCGCCAGTCGCAAGGTTGCCGTTGATCTTGTTAAGATATTTGAGCGGGACCAGAAGTTCGACACATCCGATATGAATCTCGATACGCTTTACAAGCCCGAAGGGTTCCTCCTGCAGATTGGGAAGAAGACGGGTCAGTGTTTTAATCAATCGACCTTCAAGCATTGCCGCAGAAACACGTCTTGGTGCGTTGTCCTGCTGGTCCCGTTTTGCCCCGCGTTGCAAAGAGGCGGACACATAATAGCGATACAGCTTGCCACCACGTCCATAGGCGAAGGTCGGGGACATCGGTTGTCCGTCCGTATCAAAAAGACGACCTGCCAAGGGAGAACGAGCGACGTTCTTTCCGGTCGCCTTGCGACGCCGGCCGTTCTCATCCAGTTGCGTCTGTACCGCCTCGAACAGCTCCACGTCGATAATGGCCTCATGCAGGCCGGGATGAGACTGATCCTTGTGGGGAACTTCACCAAGATAGACACGGCTCCGCAGCAGATGATACAGCGCCCCACGGCTGAAGGGCTGGCCTCCGATGGTTTTTCCTTTCAGCGTTGTCCGGACCTTTGATCGAATGTCTTTGGTATCCAGCTCTCTGACCAGGGCGTGGACGGATTTGAGCTGCCGATATCTTTCAAAGATCCTGCGCACAGTGTCGGCTTCTGCGTCATTAACCCGCAAGCTATGGGAGCCGGCTTCCGGCAGATCATAACCGAGCGGCGGACTGCCGCCCATCCACATGCCCTTCTTCTTGGATGCGGCAATCTTGTCACGGATCCGTTCTCCCGTGACCTCCCGTTCAAATTGGGCAAAGGAGAGAAGTACATTGAGCGTCAGCCGTCCCATGCTGGAGGTGGTATTGAAGGATTGCGTGACACTCACGAAACTGACGTCATATTGCTCGAACAACTCCACCATGCGGGCAAAATCCGCAAGCGCACGCGTCAACCGGTCTATCTTGTAGACCACCACGATGTCGATCTTTCCCGATGGGATGGCGGCAAGCAACTGCTGGAGGCCCGGCCGATCCATGCTGCCACCGGAGTAGCCGCCATC
>PAKP01000021.1 GCA_002706985.1 Sneathiella sp.
AAATGCATTTTCGGCTTTGACCGACTGCAGATAATCGTTAAAGCATTGCTTTCGGTCAAGGTCGGAGAAATTATCACTGCTCCGGCCGTTAATGGCAATATGGCGGACAACCAGCGCGTCCCCGGAAGCGCCCGGGTAGAAGAAAAGATGCAGCGCGCAGGCGGGCGTCAGATATTGCCAAACTTCCGCCGGGCTGTCCTGCCGCCTGAGGTTTGGAGCCCCGAACGCGGTTTTGATCTCGCTATCCGTCCTGCCAACCACAACCGTTGGCTCCAGCGCGACCGGAGGCTTTGCGGCGACAGCGGGCGGGGTCGGTATTTTTGGAGAGGGCACCGAAGCCGGAACAGATCCGGATGTAGCAGTCACCGGCGCCGGCTTTTGCGCATCTTTTGGAAGGGTGGTGATTTCCGGGCCCTTTGCACAACTCGCCAAAGTGACCAACAAAACGGCAAAAACAGCGACGGACTTCAGCATTATGTTGTCAGGCTCCTGCCTTTCGCGGTGCTGCCCACCCGCTTCTTGTAGAGATGAACCATCGCCGCCGTCGCAATAATCGGCGCAACAAGGTTGAGGATCGGTATGGTCAGGGCGAAGGCAATCACGATACCCATAAGATACAGCTCAGAGGCGTTTGTTTTGCGAAGACGGGTAACTTCATCCACATCATGATGACGGATCGCCACCATCTGGAAATATTCCCGCGAGATCAGATAACCATTCAACAGATAATAGACGAACAGATTGATCACCGGAATGAAATAGAGCGGCAGCACGATGATGTTACAGGCAATGACAAGCGCCAGGAACTTGACCGCATCCCATATACTGGACAGGAGCGGGACATCATGGGCAGGCTTATCGTTGGGATAATGTTCTTTTTCCACGGCATCGGAAATATCATCCAGAAACAGTCCGATAAGGGCACTGATCACTAAAGGAAACAGGAAAAAGCCGCCGAGAAGAAAGCCAAGGCCCGCGAGGAAGCTGATAACCGTATTCACCCAGCCATATTCAAATTCGGGCACGAGGGAAAATGCTTCCGCCGCGCCAAAGCCGACCAGAATAAAGATGCCGGCAGTCAGCGCGAGCGCTTTTATCAGAACCGAACGAAATGCCGGGTCGCCAAGCTGCCCGATGGCCTTGCTGATTGCAGAAAACAAGATACGCCCTCAGTTTATTCGATCAAATACCCGTTTCATGTAGGTCTTTACGCGCGCCGGTGCAAGAAGTTTACAGGGTTATGCCGGTGTTATCGGATCGATGGGCACCCGGGACGCAAAATCATGATCGCGTTCAAACGCATAGGCGGCCTGCAAAACGCGATCTTCGCGGGCATTCGGCCCCATAATCTGCAAGCCCACAGGCAGCCCGCTTTTTGTAAAGCCGCATGGTACTGAAATAACAGGGCAATTTGTCACCGTCAGCATGGCCGGCAGCGCCAGCCAGGACATATAGTTATCGAACTTGACGCCGTTCACCTCCTCAACATAACGGAACTTGTGGGGATAGGCCGGGACAATCGCCGCCGGCGCCAGCAAGAAGTCATACTCGGAGAAGAAGGCGACAATCCGCTGATAAAGCGCACCTTGCGCGCGCTGTGCGGCGCCAATGTCATCGGCCGTCAGCTTTGCGCCTTTTTCGATATTCCAGATCACCTCGGGCTTGAGCTTGTCACGATGCCGGGCCAGCAGCGGAGCATGGTTGGCAATGAAAAGCTGGGCTCTCAGCGTCTGGAAAATATCTTCCGCATCATGCAGGTCCGGACAGGTTTCGTCGACGCCCGCGCAATAGCGTGCAAAATCCTCCGCCGCCTTGGCGCAGATGTCGGCCACCTCGGGATCGACCGGGCAGTGGCCGAGATCCGGGCTATAGGCGACGCGGCCGAATTTCGGGATGTTTTTCAGGCTATCCACATAGCTCGTTTCCGGCGCCGGCAGGCTACTGGGATCGAGAATATGCGCGCCCGACATCATATCGAGGAAGAGGGCTGTGTCCGGCACATTCCGGGCCATGGGCCCTTCCACCGGATAGGTCGAGAAAGGCAGGCCGAGCGGCCCGTGCGCGACCCGTTTCGGAGACGGGCGAAGACCGACAATGCCGGTAAAGCTGGCCGGGGTGCGCAAGCTGCCGCCAAGATCGCTCCCTTGCGCGAGCCAGACCTGACCGGCCGCGAGGGCAGAGGCCGCGCCACCGGAGGACCCTGCCGGTGTAAGGTCGGTATTCCAGGGGTTCGTCGTCGTCCCGAGGACTTCGTTAAAGGTCTGGCCTCCGGCGCCGAACTCCGGCGTGTTCGATTTGCCGACGACAATCCCGCCCCGCTCTTCCAGCCGTTCAACCATGACATCCGAAAACTCGGCGATCCGGTCCGCGAAAATCGGCGAGCCCGAGGTGAAACGGACGCCCTTGACCGGCGTCAGATCCTTGATGGCAATAGGAAGACCGTGCAGGTACATTTCGGGGCGGTCGGCGGGCTTTTCTTTTTCCAGCCGGGCCGCATGGGCGCGGGCGCGATCAAAACACAGCGTCGGGATCGCATTCACCGCCTCATTTGTCTCCGCAATCCGCTTTTCCGAGGCATCGAGAAGCTCACTTGGCGTCACGTCGCCGGACTTCAGCAACCCGACAACTTCCGTTGCCGTCATTTTTATCAAATCGGTCATTCAAGCCTCCCCAAAATAGCCTGCGCCCTATGAAAGCGTTCTTGCTCCGCTGGCCGCAGCGACTATACTCGCGCAAGCCAAAGTTACGAGTAGGAATATTATGACAGAGCGGATGTTTGACACAACCTGTATCGGCAATGCCATTGTCGACGTTATCAGCAAGGCGGATGACGCTTTTCTGAAGGCTGAGAACCTTACAAAAAGCGCCATGACGCTAATTGATATGGAGCGGGCCGAAGATCTTTATGCGAAAATGGCGGCAGGGGTGAAATGTCCGGCGGCTCGGCCGGAAATACGGCTGCAGGCATTGCCTCGCTTGGTGGAAATAGTGCCTATATCGGCAAGGTCCGCGACGATCAGCTTGGCGGCATTTTCACCCATGACATCCGCGCCAGCGGCGTGACGTTCGAGACCCGAAAATCGACGAGCGGCGCGGCAACGGCACGGAGCCTTATTCTGGTCACGCCGGATGCCCACCGAACCATGAACACCTATCTTGGCGCCTGCATAGAACTCGGGCCGGACGATATCGACCCGGAAATGATCGCGGCCTCCAAGGTCACTTATATGGAAGGATATCTGTGGGATCCGGAGAACGGCAAACAGGCCTTCCGCAAGGCCGCCGAAATTTCACATAACGCGGGTCAGCGCGTTTCGCTAACACTTTCCGACAGCTTTTGCGTCGATCGGTACCGCGCGGAATTCAGAGAGTTTATCTCCGGCGGTGTCGACATCCTGTTCGCCAATGAGGACGAGATTAAAACGCTTTTTGAAACTGATGATTTTGATACGGCCCTTGATGCCATTCGCGTTCAGGTCGAAATTGCCTGCCTGACCCGCAGTGAAAAGGGATCAATCATTGTCACCCAATCGGAAACCCATCCGATACCGGCTGATACGAATGTTGAACTGATTGATACGACCGGCGCCGGCGACCTGTATGCCGCGGGATTCCTCTATGGTTTCACCAATGGCCACGACCTCGCGACGAGCGGACGCATCGGCGCCATGGCCGCCGCAGAGGTCATCAGCCATTACGGGGCCCGGCCTGCGGTAAATCTGAAAGAACTCTTGGCGCAAAAGCTCGCTGTCGCATGACATGTACTCAGGAGCCTGAATACATTTGGCAAAAGGTATAGAACAGAAACAGCATTGGCTCCGCTCTGGCCTCCGGCCGGACCGGATACGGCTGGCGAGCGGTATCGTGCTGATGGTGTTTCTGGCCGGACATCTTATCAATCACGCCCTTGGCCTGATCTCGCTCAACGCGATGGAAGCGGGCCGCGACATTTTCCTCGCCATCTGGCGGAGCGTGCCGGGCACAACCCTGCTTCTCGGCGCGATCATCCTTCATATCCTGCTGGTGTTCTACAAGCTGTTGAACCACCGCGCCTATCGACGCCTTGCCGGGCGGGACATTCTTCAGATTATCCTTGGCCTCGCCATCCCGCCGTTCATCGTCCTGCATGTCATCGGTACCCGGGTTGCGCATGAAATATACGGTATTGAGGACAGCTATACTTACGTTCTGTTCAGCCTTTGGGTCGCGACCCCGATCCAGGCATTGCTGCAGAGCGTGGCGCTGGTGATTGCCTGGATTCACGGCTGCCTCGGGCTGCATTTCTGGCTCCGGCTGAAACCCTGGTATGAAAAGGCCTTTCCGCTGCTTTACAGCCTCGCCCTGGTCCTGCCCGTTGTCTCACTCAGCGGGTTTATAAATGGCGCCAACGAAGTCGAGGTCCTGTTTGCCAATGCAGACTGGCGCGACGCATTTTTCGCCCGCCTCAACCTGCCGCCTGATCTGGTGAACTGGGCCTACACAACGCGGGATGCTGGCTATATGGTGATGTACGCGGCTCTCGGCCTGCTCATTCTCAGCCGGATTTACTGGACGATCGTCTACCGCCGCCGCCACGTGAATGTCATTTCCTATCCGGATGAGAAAACCGTGCTTGCCACGCCCGGTCTGACGATCCTGGAGGCAAGCCAGTACGGCAACGTCCCGCATGCAGCCGTTTGTGGCGGCCGGGGGCGGTGTTCCACCTGCCGGGTGCGCATTGTCGAAGGGTCGGACCGTCTGAATCCGCCAAGCGATAAAGAAGTTGCTGTCCTCAGACGCGTCGGAGCGCCGGTCGGTACCCGCCTCGCCTGTCAGAGCATTCCAACGGGAGATGTTTCGGTTATCCCGCTTCTTCCGGCGTCGGCAACCGTGCGGCAGGCCTTTAATCAGCCCGGATATCTGCAGGGACAGGAACGGGAGATCGCCATTCTGTTTGCCGACCTGCGGGCCTTCACCAAATTCTCAGAGCAGAAACTGCCCTATGACGTCGTGTTCGTGATCAACCAGTATTTTCGGCATATGGGCGAGGCAATTGAGGCCAACGGCGGACATCTTGACAAGTTTATCGGGGATGGCGTCATGGCGCTCTTCGGTCTGGAGGAGGATAGCAAGGACGCCAGCCGCAAGGCGCTGAATGCGGCCCGTGCCATGGCGGAAGAGCTTGAAATCATGAACAGAAACCTTGCCTCGGACTTGCCAAGTCCGCTCAAGATCGGCATCGGAATCCATCTCGGACAGGTGATCGTCGGCCAGATGGGATATGGCAGCGCCACCTCCGTCACCGCAATCGGCGATCCGGTCAATACCGCTAGCCGGCTGGAGGCGATGACAAAAGACTATTCAAGCCAACTTATCTTCTCGCAAAGGGTGGCGAAACGCGCCGCCGGAGATTTTACCACCCTCCGGCAGGAAAGTGTGGAGATCAGGGGCCGGGTTGAACCCCTCGGCATCTATATTGTCGAGGATGCGAGAACCTTGAGCCGTCTGGAAACCTGACCGGTCTTTGCCTACATGGCCGCAGTCATGCCATCTTCAGTGAGGGGACGCCCGCCCATGATATGAATGTGGAAATGCGGGACGAGTTGACCGGAATTCTTGCCGTTATTGGCAACCAGCCGGTAGCCATCCTCCTGCAATCCGACAAGGCGCGCAATCTCACCCACCTTGGCAAAGAAATTGCCAATCTCTTCCGTCGATCCGTTCGCCGCAAAATCATCCATGTCGATATAGGGACGCTTCGGAATGACCAGCACATGAACAGGTGTCCGCGGGGAGATGTCATTGAACGCGAGCACGCTTTCATCCTCATAAACGGTCGTGTTGGGAAGCTCACCTCTCAGTATCTTCGCAAATACATTGTCATTATCATACGACATTATTCTACCTCTCCGTTCGCATTGCGGGCCGCTTTCTCTTCCAGGCCCGACTGTCCTTCGCGCTTCGATAACCTGTCATAAATATCTGCAGGATCAATACCCGCATTCGCCCAGAGCACCGACAGATGATACAGAAGGTCGGCGCTCTCTGAAATAACTTCCTCACGATCCTCAAGAGCGGCGGCGATGGCAAGCTCAACTGCCTCCTCCCCGACTTTCTGAGCTATTTTCGCGCTTCCCTTGCTGTAAAGAGATGCCGTGTAGGAACTTTTCGGGTCCGCGCCCTTGCGGGCCGCAACCGTCGCATAGAGTTTGTCCAGCCCGTTCAGTTTTACATCGGTCATGCTGCCTCCGTTTCCCGGCGAACCGCTATACCGGCTTCAAACATTGCCTCTTTTGCCTCTTTAATCGTGTATTCCCCGAAATGGAAAATGGACGCCGCAAGAACCGCTGTGGCATGCCCGTCGCGAATTCCCTCCGCCAAGTGATCAAGCGTACCAACACCACCCGAGGCGATCACCGGCACGGGAATGGCATCCGCGATGGACCGCGTAAGGGGGATGTTGAAACCGGACCGCGTTCCGTCCCGGTCCATGGAGGTCAGCAGGATTTCCCCAGCGCCATATTCCGTCATCCGTTTCGCCCATTCGACGGCGTCAATGCCCGTCGGTTCACGGCCCCCATGAGTAAAAATCTCGAACTTGTCCGGGCCCGTCTGCTTGGCGTCGATGGCAACCACAATGCATTGACTGCCAAACTGTTCCGCCGCCTCACGAACAAATTCCGGCCGCTTGACCGCCGCGCTGTTGATCGACACTTTGTCCGCCCCCGCAAGCAACAATTTTCGTACATCCTCCACCTGCCGCACGCCGCCGCCAACCGTCAGCGGCATAAAGCATTGCTCCGCCGTACGGCGCACCACGTCATAGATAGTCTCGCGGTTGTCCGATGTTGCCGTGATATCGAGGAAGCAAAGCTCATCCGCGCCCTGCTCATCATAAATGCGTGCCTGCTCTACGGGATCACCGGCATCGATCAGATCGACGAAATTGACGCCCTTGACGACACGACCGTCCTTCACATCGAGGCAGGGAATAATACGGGCTTTAAGCATTCTCCCTCCGAACAAGGCTAATCGCCTCAGCCGGGTCGATACGCCCGTCATAGAGGGCCCGGCCGATAATGACGCCTTCGATCCCGCTCGATTGCACGGCCAGCAGTTTCTCGATATCCAGGATGGAAGCAACCCCGCCCGAGGCAATGACCGGAATGCTGATGGCGTTTGCAAGGTCGCGCGTAGCCTCGACATTCACGCCCTGAAGCGCGCCGTCCCGGTCAATATCTGTGTAAATAATGGCTTCGACACCGGCATCTTCGAACTTGCGGGCAAGATCAAGGGCGGAGGTCTCGCTGGTCTCCGCCCAGCCTTCCACGGCGACCATGCCACCGCGGGCATCAATACCGACCGCGATATGGCCCGGAAACGTCCGGCAGGCTTCCTTTACCAGCGACGGATCACGGAGCGCAATCGTCCCGAGGATGACGCGGCTCAACCCTTTTTGCAGCCACATGTCAATGGTCGCGAGATCGCGAATACCGCCGCCAAGCTGAACCGGCACATCCGTTGCACCAAGAATGCCCTCGACAGCGGCCGCATTGACCGGCTTCCCGGCAAACGCGCCATTGAGGTCGACAAGATGCAGCCTGTTAAACCCGGCGTCCCTGAAGCTGCGTGCCTGATCGGCGGGATCGTTGTTGAAGACCGTCGCCGCATCCATCTCGCCGCGCAGCAGGCGAACACAGTTCCCGTCTTTGAGATCAATCGCAGGATAGAGATTCATTCCTCCCCGAGCTCCGCAAGTTCTTTTTTATAGTAATAGCCATCCACATACCGCTCGCCAGTCCAGGCGTAGTTCTTTTTTACCGCCCATTTTTCATAGCCGCTCGCTTCAAGCAGGGAAATCGCCGCAAGCTGCGTTTCACGCACGTCCACTTCAAGGATTTTGAAGCCCTGCTCCTTCGCGCTGTTCTCAAGCACCGCCAGCAGGCCGATCGCCAGCCCGTACCCGCGGGCGTAAGGCGCGATAAAGAAGGTGGCAACCTGCGCGATATGACCCCCCGCCTCATTGTTCGAAAATGGCTTTACAAGCTGACCGGACCCAACAATTCGTCCTTCGAAACGGGCACAGTAAAGTTCCCGCACCGGCACCATCAGCACCCCTTTCCAGAAGTTCTCCTGCACGGATCGGGGCGGAGGTGACAGCCAGCCAAAGCCGTTGCCGTCAAGAATTGCCTCTTCCGCCGCCTCACAGAGATCTTCGAGATCCGCCGCATCAAACTCGGTAACCGCCTCGATCACCGGTTGCTGAATATGTCTGCCATTGTCCACCATTCAGGGCTTCCATTTCAAAAAATTTTCAATCAGCCGGAGGCCTGTCACCTGACTTTTCTCCGGGTGAAACTGGGTTCCGACCATATTGTCGCGACCGATAACCGCGGTTATGGGACCACCATAATCGACTGTCGCCAGAATATGCGCGGGGTCCGCCGCCGCCAATTGATAGCTATGAACGAAATAGGCATGTTGCCCGGTTTCAATGCTGTCAAAAAGCGGGTGAGGCCGCTTCACGTCCAGATCATTCCATCCCATATGCGGGATTTTGAGTTCCGGATCATCCGGCGTCAGTTTTACAACATCACCGGCAATCCAGCCAAGCCCGTCTGTCGTGCCATGCTCCAGACCCCGGCTCGCCATCAGTTGCATGCCAACGCATATCCCGAGAAAGGGACGGCCTTTTTCAATGACCGCTTCCGTCAGCGCATCCACCATGCCATCAACGGCCATCAATCCGTTCTTGCAGGCCCGAAACGCCCCGACTCCGGGAAGGACAACATGATCCGCCACCGCAACCTTATCAGGGTCACTCGTGACATTGATCGACATCGCAAGACCGGCTTCCCGACAGCACCGCTCAAACGCTTTCGCGGCCGAGCGGAGGTTGCCCGAGCCATAATCAATGATGACAGTTTCCATAATTGCAATAATTACTCCGCCTGCGGGGACGGCATGCTGACGTTACAGGCTTCCACCCAGCACACCCTTGGTGGACGGCACCGCATCGGCACGGCGTGGATCAATTTCGATTGCGTCCCGCAATGACCGCGCCAGAGCCTTGAAACAGCTTTCCACGATATGATGGTTGTTCGTTCCATATAGATTTTCGACATGAAGCGTGATGCCTGCCGCCTGAGCGAAGGCCTGAAACCACTCCTTGAACAGCTCCGTATCCATATCACCGAGCTTGTCGCGGCTGAATTCCACTTTCCAGATGAGATAGGGGCGATTGGAAATATCCAGCGCGACCCGGGTCAAGGTTTCATCCATCGGGATATGGGCAGAGGCATATCGCCGGATACCCTTGAGATCTCCAAGCGCCTTGGCAAAGGCCTCGCCTACCGCAATGCCGGTGTCTTCGGTGGTGTGGTGAAAATCGATATGCAGATCGCCCTTGGCGCGCACTTTCAGGTCCATCAGGCTATGACGGGACAGCTGCTCCATCATGTGATCCAGAAAACCGATACCTGTCTCGACATTATATGTGCCGGAACCGTCCAGATTGATCTCAACCTCGATATCGGTCTCTTTCGTCTTCCGTTTAACCGCTCCTACACGCATGAAATATCCTTCCGGCCTGGCACTTTACCGCTTTTGATCCAGGCGAGGATATAGCAGGAACAACGCAGAAAACCAAGCCTTAGAGCATGGAGGGCAGCAAAATATGCTGTCATTGGGCTCCATCTGCCGCCGGGCCGGGGACGACCGGGGCTGGCGCCGCCTGTTCCTCAGGCTGTCCCGGTTTTGAGGCAGCGGGGCTATCGTTGCTTTTGATCATCCTTTCGGCGAGGTTAAGCGCGAAATCAATACGGTCCGCCAGTTCGGTATAGTCATCCCGCTGTGCATCCACATGGATATAGCTCAATATCTCGAAGATAGCCCGAAGGTTTGAGGCCTTTTCATCACCTGTCGTCTGAGTTTCACTCACTTCCGCCATTTATCGCTCCTGTCTTGACAATCTCTTTGCGCTAATGACGGGCAGCCTGATTAATTGTGAACGGATAGGGCCGCAAAAATACAGGGATCATCAGGGATAAGGCCCATTGCACCTTGACCCGTGCGTTAAAATGGTTACATCGTCAGGGCAAGTCCAACAACAAAGAGCCAAAATGTCCGAAAAAATCGAAAGCTGGCACGGCACAACCATTCTGTCCGTGCGAAAAAACGGTGTCGTCGTCGTCGCAGGTGACGGTCAGGTGTCCCTGGGCCAAACGGTTATCAAGTCCAATGCCCGCAAGGTCCGCCGCATTGGCGCGAGTAATGACGTGATTGTCGGTTTTGCCGGCGCGACCGCAGACGCCTTCACCCTGTTTGAACGGCTGGAAGGAAAGCTTGAAAAGCATCCGGGCAATCTCACCCGCGCCTGCGTGGAACTCGCGAAGGACTGGCGGACGGACAAGTATCTTCGCCGGCTTGAGGCAATGATGGCCGTTGCCAATGAGGAGGTTTCCCTCATTCTCACAGGCACCGGTGATGTGCTGGAGCCGGAAGACGGCATTATTGCAATTGGTTCCGGCGGCAACTATGCGCTGTCCGCCGCCCGCGCGCTCATCGACCGCGATGATATGGAGGCCGAGGATATCGCCAAAAAGGCAATGGCCATTGCGGCGCAGATTTGTGTCTATACCAACGAAAGCGTTACCATCGAAAGTATCGGTAAAAATGACTAATTTATCGCCACGTGAAATTGTATATGAGCTTGACCGCCACATTATCGGTCAGGCGGACGCCAAAAAGTCGGTTGCCATCGCGCTCCGCAACCGCTGGCGGCGCCAGCAGCTTCCTGAGGAGCTGCGTGAGGAAGTTCTGCCCAAGAATATCCTGATGATCGGCCCGACCGGTATCGGCAAGACGGAAATTTCCCGCAGGCTGGCAAAACTCGCCCATGCCCCGTTTCTAAAAGTAGAGGCGACAAAATTCACGGAAGTCGGCTATGTCGGCCGCGATGTTGAACAGATTATCCGCGATCTGATGGAAATCGCGCTCACGATGGTCCGCGAAGACCAACGCCAGCAGGTGATCGCCAAGGCCGAACTTGCGGCGGAGGAGCGGGTTCTGGACGCGTTGGTCGGCGCGAAGGCCTCTCCCGATACACGGCAGAAATTCCGTAAGATGCTGCGCGAGGGCGAGCTTGATGAGAAAGAAGTCGAGCTGGAACTCGTCGATACCGGCAATGCAGGCATGCCGACCTTTGATATTCCGGGCATGCCCGGGGCGCAGATGGGCATGCTCAATCTCAATGACATGCTCGGCAAGCTTGGCGGCACCCGCACCAAGCCCCGCAAAATGAAGGTCAAGGACAGCTATAAAGTGCTGATCAATGAGGAGAGCGACAAGCTCCTCGATGAAGACGCCGTGGTTCGCGAAGCCATCAAGCTGGTGGAAAACAATGGCATTGTCTTTCTTGACGAGATCGACAAGATCTGCGCGCGGAGTGATCGTCAGGGCGCGGATGTGAGCCGGGAAGGCGTGCAGCGCGATCTGCTGCCGCTGATTGAAGGGACAATGGTCAGCACAAAATACGGCACCGTGCGGACGGACCATATCCTGTTCATCGCGTCCGGCGCCTTCCATATTGCAAAACCGTCCGACCTGCTGCCGGAGCTTCAGGGCCGGTTACCGATCCGGGTCGAACTGAGGGCGCTTACCAAGGATGATTTCAAGCGTATCCTGACCGAGCCGGAAGCCAGCCTGATCAAGCAATATATTGCGCTGTTGAACACCGAAGACGTGCAGCTCAACTTCAGTGAAGATGCCATCGAGACCATTGCCTCCATCTCCGCCGATGTGAATGCCACGGTCGAGAATATCGGGGCGCGGCGGCTTCACACGGTCCTGGAACGCGTGCTTGAGGATATCAGCTTTCAGGCCTCCGACAAGGGCGGCTCCGTGGTCGATATCGACGCAGACTATGTGAAAGAGCATCTTGGCGAGCTGGCGACAAACGCGGATCTTTCCAAGTTCATCCTCTAGCGGAAGAGCCTACGCCCCCTTGAAATTTGCGGGGCGCTTTTCCGCGAGCGCTTGTTTGCCCTCAGTGAAATCGTCCGATTGCAGACAGGCAAGCTGGAACTGGCGCGCCTTGGCGATGTCCAGTTCCCCGCGTGCGATGTCGTTGAGGGTTTCTTTCATGCCACGAAGGCTGAGGGGCGCCAGGGCGCCAATATCCCGAACCAGGGCATCGGTTCGCGCCGTGAGCTCTTCCGGTTCCACCAGATAATCCAGGAACCCGATCGATTTCAGCTCCTCCGCCGACATTCTCTCGCAAGCGAGGAAAAACCGCTTTGCCGGGCCGAGCCCGAGGCGGGCAACAGCCCGTGCAAGCCCAACAGGCGGATAGTGAATGCCGATCCGGGCCGGCGGAATAAAGGAACTCATCGTCGTAATCCCGATCCGGAAATCGCAGGAAAGCGCAAGGTCCGCCCCGCCGCCATAAACCCCGCCATTCAGCGCACAGACCGTCGGAAAAGGCAGCCGCTCGACGACATCCGTGAGTTGCTCCAATGGGTTTTCATCGAAATTATAGCGGCCGAGTTCTCCAAGATCAGCGCCCGCGCAGAAGCTTTTGCCGGTCCCCGTCAGGACCATGACCCGGAGGGACTTGTCTTCCGCTTTCTCCGTCAATCCTTCGCGCAGGGCTTTCATTGTCGCGGGCGACAGCTTGTTATGCTGGGCCGGGTTATCAAGGCGCACGCTAAGAGTGGTATTTTCAACAGTGATATGAAAAGATGCGCCCATAATCGATATTCCTTTTTTGCTTTTCTGAATTGACCCGACCATAAACGGATAGCGCCAGACACGCCATGTTAAATAAACCCGCTCTTGTTTTTTGGATCATATTTTCATGAACTTCCGCCGACTTCATATGGGACTAAAAACCCTTCTGGGGCTCCGAAAGGAGGGGTTTTTTATCCCCTATCGCTACGCCGCCAGTCTGCCCGAAGCATCGGAACGCGGCAGCTATCCGGCCATTGAAGCCCATATGCGCGCCTTTGAAGCGGAATTCGGTGACCTCCTCAAGGGCCTCGCGTCCTATGAAGCGGAATTTGCGAGCTTTGGCAAGGAACCGCCACCGGAACCCCGCTGGGAACAGGACTGGTTTCCACGGATGGATGCCGCCATCGCCTACGCCATGGTGCGCGACAAGAAGCCTGCGCGGATTGTCGAGGTTGGTTCCGGACATTCCACGCGTTTCATGGCCCGCGCGATAAAGGATGGACAGCTTGAAACGGCCTTCACGGCGATTGATCCGGCCCCGCGGGCCGCAATCGAGACACTGCCGATCGAGGTTATCCATAAAACCCTGCATAATGCGGGAGAGACACCGTTTGACGCGCTTGCCGCCGGAGATTTCCTCTTTATCGACAGTAGCCATATCGCCATGCCGGGAAGCGATGTCGACCGATTGTTCCTTGAAATCCTGCCATCCCTCCCCGCGGGCGTCTATGTGCATATCCACGATATATTTCTGCCCGACGACTATCCCGTATCGTGGGACTGGCGGGGCTATAATGAACAGCAGGCGGCGGCACCATTATTCTTAGGCGGTGGCTACGGGATTATTTTTTCATCCAACTATGTTTCCTCCCGCATGAAAGACGCGCTGGCACAGTCTGCCATCGCCAATTTGACGCTGCCCGAAGGGGCGTTTGAAACCAGCCTCTGGCTTCAAAAGCGCGGTTTCACGGGAAAATGAAGTTTTGTGCTTTTATTTCGGCGGAAATTAGGGGCATATGATCGGGATGTGGACGGCAATAAAGAGAACCATCCTTGGTGACAAGATAGACGGCAAGCTGCCCGCCCGGGTACAGGCGGCCATCGCGCGGCAGCAAATCCAGTCGGAAATCCTGATCGCCTGGGTACAGGTCTTCATTGTCATTACCTTCTCAAGCCTCTATGCGCTGTCGCCGAAAACCTTCTCGGCCGACGCCATGTTCGCGCCGGTTCCCTATGCCTTGCTGGTTTACGGGCTCTTCACGCTTCTCCGGCTTACGCTTGCCTATTGGGGAAAGGTCCCGGCCTGGTTTATCGCCCTTTCGGTGGTGGCCGACATGGCGCTTCTCATGTTCCTGATCTGGAGCTTTCATATCCAGTATCAGCAACCACCGTCCTTCTACCTGAAGGCGCCGACATTGCTTTATGTCTTTATTTTTATTGCCCTTCGCGCGCTCCGGTTCGAGGCGACATATGTCCTGCTGGCAGGGGCATCCGCGGCGGTCGGCTGGCTGATCCTGCTTGGCTATGCGGTCCATCTGGAGGACGGCATGGCGCAGATAACCCGGAATTATGTGGAATTCACCATGTCTCACAAAATCCTGCTCGGCGCGGAATTCGACAAGGTGATCAGCATTGTGGTCGTTACCCTTATCCTCGCACTGGTCATTGTCCGGGCACGGCGGCTTCTGATCAACTCTGTCGCACAAGCAACCGCCGCAGAAGACCTCTCCCGCTTCTTCTCTCCGGAAATTGCGGCGCAGATAACCCATTCGGAAAGCTGGATCGAACCCGGCACCGGCGAGGGGCGACAGGCGGCAATCCTGCATTGTGACCTGCAGGGCTTCACAAAGCTTTCCATGGAAAAGCCCGCGAATGAGGTCATCTCGCTTCTCGCCGAATATCAGTCCCGCATGGTTCTGGTGATCCAGAAACATGGCGGCACTATCGACAAGTTCCTCGGCGACGGCATTCTTGCCACCTTCGGCGCGGCGGTGACGACAGAGTGTTATGCGGCCGACTGCCTGCGCGCCATGGAAGACCTCGATAAAGAGGCAGCGGCATGGTCAGAAGAACGCGTAGCAGAGGGGAAAGACCCGATGACGGTCCGTTTTGTGTCCGCCGCCGGGCCGATCATCTTTGGGGCGGTCGGCGACAGCAGTCGGCTGGAATATACGGTGATCGGGGAGCCGGTCAATCTTGCCGCCAAGCTCGACAAGCATGCGAAGGATGAAAAGGCGACTGGCGTCACCACCCGCGAGATGCTGGAACTTGCCAAGGAACAGGGTTATGCACCGCAGACCCGGCTGGAACCTCGAGAAGGCCGTCATGTTGACGGCGTCTCGGGAACCGTCGACCTCGCTATCTTCCGCGCCTGATCCTCAATTTACTTATAGGGGTCCGCTGCATCGCGCAGACCATCACCCAGGAAGTTAAACGCCAGAACGACAATAATCACGGGAAGGACCGGATAGATCAGCCAGGGCGTCGTCGCCACCGCATTGATGTTTGTCGTCTCATTGAGCAGCACCCCCCAGGAGGTGATCGGCGGTCGCAAGCCGAGGCCAAGGAAGGAAAGCGCCGTCTCCCCTAATATCATACTGGGGATGGCGAGGCTGGCGCTGGCGATCAGATGGCTGGCGAATGACGGCAGCAGGTGCCGTCCGATAATCCGCTTCGGCTTGGCGCCCATCAGCTGCGCGGCGGTACAGAAATCCTCCTCCCGAAGCGAGAGGAACTTCGATCGCACGGCACGGGCGAGCCCCGGCCAGTCAAGCAGCCCGAGAATGACGGTCAGTCCAAAGAAGACAAGGATCGGCGACCAGGTCACCGGCAGCGCCGCCGAAAGTGCGAGCCAGAGCGGCAACTGCGGGAGAGACTTCAACAGCTCGATCGTCCGCTGGATAACATTGTCGATCCAGCCGCCGTAATAGCCGGAAATCCCGCCCAGAATAATGCCGAGCGTGAAGCTGATGGCAATGCCGATCAGGCCGATGGACAGTGAAATTCGGGCGCCATAAATAATACGCGAGAGGATATCCCGCCCGAGCCTGTCCGTCCCCAGCCAGAAAAAACTCGCGAGCTTCTTGTCATCGGGACAGACAAGATGCAGGTTCGCTTTGAACATTCCCCAGAATTCGTAGCTGTCCCCGGCGCAGAAAAACCGCAGCGGATAGGGCTTGTTGGTGTTCACCTCATACTCGCGTTTGAGCGTTTCCCGGTTAAGGCGCTGCTTGTAGCCATAGACAAACGGCCCGACAAATTCCCCTTCATGGAAGAGATGGATCGATTGCGGCGGCGCGAAAATATATTTCGTATGCCGCGTCTGCAGATCGTAGGGCGCCAGAAACTCCGATATCAGGATCGAGAGATAGAACAGCAGCAGAATGACACCGCTGATCACCGCAACCTTATGGCGGCGGAACTTCCACCACATCATTTGCCATTGAGATGCCATGTAGAAGCGTTCCTGCTCCGGCGTGAATTTCTCGACGGAATAGGGATCAAACGGCTCCCGCGAATACCAATGCTCGAGAGGCGGCTCCTTGTTGGATCCGGACGTGTCGGTCATTTCGTTGCCCCCCCGGTCAATCGAATGCGCGGATCCAACACAGCCAGCAGCACATCAGAGATAAACATGCCGACAACCGTCAGAAGCGCGAGAAACATCAGGAGCGATCCCGCCATATACTGATCCTGGTTCTGCAGCGCCTCTAGCAGCAGCGGACCAACCGTCGGCAGGCTCAGCACCATACTGACGATCACCGAGCCGGAAATCACATCAGGCAGAAGATTGCCGATATCGGCAATGAAGGGGTTGAGCGACATCCGGATCGGATATTTGATGAGCGTTTTCAGGCGCGGCACGCCCTTCGCTCTTGCCGTCGTTACATACTGCTTTTGCAACTCATCCAGCAAATTCGCCCTGAGCCGCCGGATCATGGCCGCCGTTCCACTGGTTCCGATAACAATCACCGGCACCAGCATATGATTCATGACAGAGACGGCCTTGTCCCAGCTCCAGGGCTGATTGATATACTGATCATCCATCAAGCCGCCGATTGAAATGCCGAAATAGACGTTGGCATAGTAGAGCAGCACCATTGCGAGCAGGAAATTGGGCGTCGCCAGCCCGAGATAGCCGATCAGCGTAAACCCATAATCCCCGATGGAATACTGACGGGTGGCGGAATAGACCCCGATCGGAAAGGCCACGATGTAAATAAACAGAATGGTCGAGAAATTGATCAGAAAAGTGAGGCCGAGCCGGTCCCCCACAACCTCCTTCACCGGAAGGTCATAGGCAAAAGACTGCCCCCAATTCCCTTGTAGCAGGCCTGAAAATCCATCCGGTCCCGGCCAGAATCCCATCCAGCGCGCATATTGTTCCAGCGGCGATTTATCAAGAGCATACTGCTCCCGATAAAAGGCGATTTTCGCCATTGCAGAAGCGGATTCCCCCTGCGATTTCAGCTCTTCCAGATGGTTGGAAAGATAGTCTCCCGGCGGCAGCTGAATGATTATGAATGTCAGAATACTGATTACCAGCAAAGTGGGAATCATGATCAGTACTCTGTGTACAAAATAAGTTAGCATTCAACTGTGCCCCGCGCGGTCCCGAACGTCATCGGTTCCGCCTTCTACATTTTTCGTATTGTTCGCCGAAAAGCCAGGCGCCGTCAACCGGAAGGCTGAAACAGGCCGAATATGAAACGGGGACGCTTCTTTGCAATGGCACCATCTTGACGGAAACCCTAATTCTCAAACCAGAACAAGTCCGGATGGTACATGCCAAACTGCGCCCCGGGGTCCCAGTTATAAAACCCTTCCTTGGGCACATTCCGGAGTGTTTCCGCGACGACAACCGGCTGAAGAATGCCGCCTATGACGCCAATCGTAAACTGCTGTTCCGCGTGAATATTAAGCATTTCCCGCCAGATTTGCGCTTTTTCGTCATCATCGGTAGAGGCAAGCCATTGCTGGTACAGATCAAAAAGACGCTGTGCCTCCGGCATGTCAATCGGTTCGCCGGACTTGCCCTTCGTCTCGAAATACTGCCCCCATTTCGGCCATTGATAACTTGTCTGAGTGGTCGGTGCACGGTCTGCCGGGCTTGACTGTGCATTGGGAATGCCATTCTCGTAACCGGACCAGACCGACATCACAGTTTCGCCGGAGAAAATGCGATTGCGGAAGACCGCTCGCTGGGACGGTTTGGTGAACACTTCCACGCCCACCTTTTCCCAGGATTCATGTATCAGTTCCAGAATATCCGATTGCTCTGTCTCTTCCCCGGCGGTCTCAACGATAATCACAAGCGGCTCTCCGTTCGGCATCAGCCTGATACCGTCTTTATTGCGCTCCGTCAGACCCATATCATCGAGAAGCGCATTGGATTTATCAATATCGAGCGTCGCCCATTTTGTGCGCAAATCTTCCGTGTAAAACGGGCTGATCTTCTGCACGGCGTTATTGCCCTCGACAGCAAGGCCGAAGAAAAGAATGTCGTTGATCTCCTCCCGATCGATGGCAAGCGAAAGCGCACGGCGGAACCGGACATCCCGCATAAGCTTGCGCCAGACCGGATCTTCGCTGTTGAGGTTCGGATACAGAGTAAAGTGCGATCCGCGCGCCGTCTCCCATAGCCGGACTTCATAATGGGACCTTTTCTCATTCTCCTTGAGGAAGGTGGCATCCTGCAACCTGAGGCCGCGGGCCTGCAAATCGACATCCCCTGAGGCCGCCTTCGCCGGGATCAGCCGGTTTTCCGATACGGTGAAAATCAAACGGTCGATATAGGGTAGCTGGCGCCCCTCTGGATCGACCCGGTGGAAATACGGATTGCGCTCGCCCACAAAGCGGGTAGCGGGCGAGGCGGTCGTGTTCCGCCACGGCTGCAACGTCGGCAAGTCGGGGTTATCGAATTTATACAGGTTATCCAGTCTGTTATGCTGCGCCGCCCAGCTTTTAAGCATGATTTTCTGCTTCGGTGTCAACTTCGATCTGTCGATGTGATTTTCATGATGGCTTTTCAGATAATGGGCCGGCCTGTAGATCAGCAACGGGGCCGCTCCGGCAAGATCGGAGAGGAAATTGGGATTCGGCTTCGACCAGGAATAAACCACCGTCCGCTCATCCGGAAATTCAACTTTCGGCAACTCACCATCAATCAACAATGAAGCAGGCGGTCCGGCAGGAGATAATTTGGGATTCTGGGCTATGTCCTCCCACCAGTAGCGAAAATCCTCTGACGTAAAGGGTGCGCCATCGGACCATTTATGCCCTTCTCGCAGGGTCATGGTGAAAATACGCCCTTCCTCGACATCCATTGCCTCAAGGATGTCCGGCTCAATTTCCAGGTCCGGCGTAAACCCGACAAGGCGTGCATACCCATTGACAAACATGAGCTTCACATCGGACGGGCCCCCGATCAATGTTCTGAGATCTCCCCCATATTCACCAATCGTCTGTTCTTCCATCGGCGTCACGACAAGCGGTGTTTTCGGCAGCCGCTCTTCCATCGGCGGCATGGTGCCGGCGCTGACAGACGCCTTGAAAAACGGAACCTCCGCCTTGGCGATATTCGCCATCATCAGCGACGCGCCCGCGATCCACAGACCATTTAAACAGATTTGACGCCACGCTATCCTCATAGTCGCAACTCCTTCACATCCGTATTCTCATGTACCCGGACATAATGGCCATCGCCGATATTCATCATAATCGGGCTGGTGTGAATATCCGCCGTAAACGGAGCGGGCCATAATTCCGGATTGGAGGCTTTCTCCTCCACCAGATCCGCAAAATTAAGCCGATGGTTGGGGTCCGGTTCGGGAACGGCCGCCAGCAAGCGCTTCGTGTAGGGATGCACGGGGTTCTTGAAGAGTGCCTCCTTCGGGGCCGTTTCCACCAGACGCCCTTTGCACATGACGGCAATGCGGTCTGCAATATAATCCACCACCGCAAGATTATGCGAAATGAAGAGGTATGTCAGCCCGAGCTCTGCCTGCAGGTCCTTCAGCAGATTGAGGATCTGCGCCTGAATGGACACATCAAGGGCGGAAACTGGCTCATCGCAGATCAGCAGGTCCGGCTTGAGGGCGAGCGCCCGCGCAATACCAATTCTCTGGCGCTGGCCGCCGGAAAAGGAATGCGGGTACCGCCGCAAAAAACGCATATCTAGGCCGACCAGCGTCATCAGTTCTCGAACCGTCTCCGTACGCTCTTCTGGCGTACCGATGTTATGAATAATTAGCGGTTCTGAAATGATATCATAAACCGTCATTCTGGGGTTCAGCGAGGAAAAGGGATCCTGAAAGATGAACTGGACCTTATTGCGATAGTCGAACAGGGCATTGCCTGAAAGCCCGAGGACATCGATATCGCGCCCCCGGTCATTATAGGTCACCTCGCCATCCGTGGCCGTCAGGGCCCGCAAGATCAGCTTTGAGAGAGTGGTCTTGCCGCAGCCGCTCTCTCCCACCAGGCCAAGGCATTCCCCCGGTTTGATGAAGAAGCTGACATTATCTACCGCCAGGACCTCCCCGGCCGGCTTCGCCCCGAACAAAGAGGATTTACGCGTCGTGAATCTTTTTGTCAGGTTGCGCACGTCCAGTATCGGTTTTTCATCCCCTGTTGCGACAGGTCGCGGGTTCGCCTGTTTAAGAAAATTGCTGTTTGAATCGCGTTTGATTTCGCGGATCGGCGTAAGGCGCTCGCCCCGCTCCATGTTAAAGCGCGGGATCGCCCGCATCAGTGCCTTGAGGTAAGGATGCTTCGGGTTTTCGAAAATATCGTCAATGGTTCCCTGTTCCATCACCTTTCCATGATACATCACAACGATCTCGTCCGCCATGCTGGCGACAACGCCGAGATCGTGGGTGATCAGCAGAATAGCCATGCCGAGCTGTTTCTGAAGCCGCTGCATCAGGTCGAGGATTTGGGCCTGTATGGTGACATCGAGCGCCGTCGTGGGTTCATCGGCGATCAGCAGGGCCGGATTGCAGATCATGGCCATGGCAATCATCGCCCGCTGACGCAATCCTCCGGACAGTTCAAACGGGTAGGTATGAAAGGCCGCATCGGGATCGGGAAAGCCGACCAGGCGCAACATGTCAACCGTGGTCTGAATGCCTTCCTGCTTGGTTTTCTTGTGATGCAGGTGCAGTGCCTCGGATATCTGGTCACCAATGGTATGAAGTGGCGACAGCGAGGTCATCGGCTCCTGAAAGATAATGGAAATCCGCCCGCCCCGAATATTGCGTATTTCCTTGCTGTCGGGTTTCAGTTTCGCAATATCATAGAAAACGCCCGGCTTTTCGGGATCGAAAAAGAGAATTTCACCGCTGGTGATATGGGCGGGCTTGGGCAGGATCGACATGATCGCCTGACTGATAACCGACTTTCCCGACCCGGATTCGCCTACCAGCGCGACCGTTTTTCCGTCGGGAACGCGAAAACTGACCCCCTCTACCGCCTTGATCGTACCTTCCGAAACTCTGAACTCGACTTTCAGGTCCCTGACAAGCAAAACATTCGTCATCGGCCCGCCGTTCCATACGCAAATGAACCGTCACCTTGAGGGTCGGCAATGCCAAGCGCCCGCAAATTCATTCCGGTACTGGAATCCAGCATAATTCCGTTCCGGACAGCGGCGCGGAAGGCATGCCTTACCAGCTCCTCAAATCCGTCAATCGTTGAATCGATGCTCAATCTAACGCCTCCCCCCTTCAGCTTCAGATTCATCCACCCCGCTTCCCGGTCTCTGCGGGTCGAGTAATAATTCAGGCTGAACCCTTCCAATTCCTGCCACTCAATCCGCCGGTTGACGGGGCCATGCATGATCAGGCCCGTCCCGCCAACCTCGAAGCGAGTAAATTGCCGGAGAACTGTGCGCAGGCCATAAACCACAAAGGCGCAAAGCAAAAATACCAGCATGTAAACAATGACAGATATCGGGTTTAACAACAAGAGCGGAACCAGCGTCAGGACAATGCCGAAAAAGCTGCGCAGATAACTGCCGAGCAGGCTTTTGAAGGGATATGTGAAGACGGCCGTCATTCCAGCTCCTGCACCGCCTTCTTATGGAACACCGCATCCGGCAGCCCCTCAATCAGAGCCAGCGCCCCCTCAATGGTGACAAACCGTACCGCCGGATGATCCGTCAGTACCGACAACAGCTTATAAAGCGCCGCCCAGATTTCCTCATCATGCACAAGATGATGGGTGAGCAGGCCGGTCGGCTCCATTAGATCGACCGTTCCCTGACGCCGTGACGCCAGATGCCCGGTGACCATCTCCAGAACCTCGGCCTCCGGCAGTATGCTTCTGTCCCCGCGCCAGTTTATGGGATCGATATGCGTGTTGATCTCGGCCAGCATCGGGCGGACCAGTTCCCTTCTCCGCGGCTTGTAGCGGGAGATTCCGACAAAGCCGAGGTCAGGCAACATACCAAGATGGTTGTCCGCGATCCGGTTCCATGGTGGCACCATTATGGGCACAAACTGATCAGTGAATATCCGCGCAAGCGCGTCTTTTCCCTTCGTGAGGGCGGTTTTCACCTCCTCAGCGGAGCGGTTTTCCGGGAATTCCGATTTCTTCTCCCCAGCGGCAGAAAAATTCTCATGGGCAAATCCATGCTGGAGGATCGTGCAATGTTCGAGAATATTGACAAGCTCCGCATCCACATCCGCCGGAATAACGGCGAGGGAGAGGGGAAGGTCGAAATGCTCCCTTAGGTGCAGGAGCCGATCGAGCGCAGGCGTCAGCCGGGCGGCGTCATCATCGCGCCACCAGAAAGTTGCAACCCGCCCTTCCGCTTGCCAGAGGTCGAGTTCCCTTTTCAGGCTGTCCCAATCGCTCATCTGTCCTTATCTGTCCATTTTTTCAGCAATTCTATCGTTTTCGCCGCGCCATTCACATCAATTTCCGCGCACGCAGGCGGGCCATTCAGGGCCATATCCGCCTTTGCGGCCAGAATTTCAGGCGTGAGTCCTTCCTCATCGGCAATCTGAAGCACGCCTTTTTCGGCCAGCAACCGGGCCCGCAGCGTCTGTTCCGTCTCCAGTCCGCCCGCATAGGGCACAATGACCGCGCGGCATTTGGCATGGAGGGTCTCCATCACCGTGTTGTAACCTCCCTGACTTATAGATAGCGCAGAGTTCATCAAAAGCGTGGTGAAATCGGGCCGCGCCCGCTCGACAATCACGCCGTCCGGCGCCATGGCGGTGAGTTCATCGAAGATTTCCGTCTCAACCGTCACGCCAACCATTACCCGCCATGTGAGGTCGCTTGCGGTGGTCATTGCCCGCGCCGCCATCGCCGTTTTCAGAAGATTTGTACCGACCGCACCGCCGCCGCTGGAGACAATCACCTCGCCCGCGCCGGGCGCGTCCGGCCCGCCCTTGACGCCCGTATGATCGACCACATAGCCGGTATAGAAGATCTTGTCCCGGATCCGTTCCGTATGCGGGAACGTCTTATCGAGGGAGATCAACTCCGGGTCGCCATGCACC
>PAKP01000022.1 GCA_002706985.1 Sneathiella sp.
ACATCAAGTTGAAGTTTTGGCAGGCGACGACGGCACCCGGCTTGACCGGCTGCTGGCCGATGCACTGGAGGACCTCTCACGGAGCCGGATCAAACCGCTGATCAAGGACGGTCTTGTCGCACTTGACGGGCTCGCGGTCACGGACCCTGCGCGCCGGGTTCGTGCAGGGGAGACCTATGAGGTGACGGTCCCCGATGCGACGCCGGACGAGCCGGAGCCGGAGAATATCCCGCTCGATATCCTGTTCGAGGACGAGCATCTGATCGTCCTCAACAAGCCGGCGGGCATGGTGGTGCATCCGGCGGCGGGCAACTGGTCCGGCACGCTGGTCAACGCCCTCCTCCATCATTGCCGCGACAGCCTGTCCGGCATCGGCGGCGTCAAGCGCCCCGGCATCGTCCACCGCATCGACAAGGACACCAGCGGCCTGATGGTCGCGGCGAAGAATGACGCGGCGCATCAAGGGCTTGCCGCGCTGTTTGCCGCCCATAACATCGAGCGGCGCTACCGGGCCGTGGTCTGGGCGCGCGTATATCCGGCGGCAGGGGAAATCCGCGAGAGCATCGGCCGCGATCCGCATAACCGCAAGCGCATGGCCGTGGTCACGCAGGGCGGCAAGCCCGCCGCCACCCGCTATCAATTGGAGGAGAATTTCGCTGATATTGCGGGGCTGGTGAGGTGCGAGCTTGAAACCGGCCGCACCCACCAGATCCGCGTGCATATGGCCCATATCGGCCATGCCCTTGTCGGCGATCCGCTCTACAGCCGGCCGAAGCGCAGCCGCCTCTCCAAACTGCCCGAAAACCGCCAGGAAATCATCCATGCCTTCCCCCGTCAGGCCCTGCATGCCGAAATCCTCGGTTTTGTGCATCCCGTCACAGACAAGCGCTTGATATTCGAGATAGATTTACCATCTGATATGAGGGGTCTGATCACGGCATTGAGGGGGTAAATACCCTACGCTATGGCCAAAAGCAGGCTCCGAATAGGCAGGAATTGTAATCGGGCTCGTTTTTCGGGCGTCTTGCACGACGAAAACCGGGTGCCAGTAAGAAGAGAGGGTCCTGAATATGACGACTACATCAACATTACCCGTCCTGACGCCGGAAGGCGGTCTGTCACGCTACCTTCAGGAAATCCGCAAATTCCCCATGCTGGAGCAGTCAGAGGAATATATGCTGGCGAAGGCATGGAAGGACCATGGCGATACGGAAGCCGCGCATAAAATGGTGACGAGCCACCTCCGGCTGGTCGCAAAAATTGCTATGGGCTACCGCGGCTATGGCCTGCCGATCGCCGAACTTATCTCCGAGGGCAACGTCGGCATGATGCAGGCGGTCAAACGGTTCGAGCCGGAAAAAGGCTTCCGCCTGTCCACATATGCCATGTGGTGGATTCGCGCGGCGATACAGGAATATATCCTGCGCACATGGTCACTCGTGAAAATGGGTACGACCGCAGCGCAGAAGAAGCTGTTCTTCAATCTTCGCAAGATCAAGGGCCAGATCGAGGCCATTGACGAAGGCGACATGTCCGCGGAACAGGTCAAGACCATCTCCAAGAAGCTCGGTGTGTCCGAGGATGAGGTGATCAATATGAACCGCCGCCTCACCGCGCCGGATCACAGCCTGAACGCCCCCATGCGCGCCGAAAGCGAAGGCGAATGGATGGACTGGCTCGAGGATGAGACACCGAACCAGGAAACTGTCTATGCGGAGAATGAGGAGCTGAAAAGCCGCCGCGCAATGCTCGAAAACGCGATGGATGTTCTCAATGAGCGCGAACGCCATATCCTGACGGAACGGCGCCTGCGCGACGAGCCGCTCACTCTGGAAGAGCTGAGCCAGGAATATGACATCAGTCGGGAACGGGTCCGCCAGATTGAGGTCCGCGCGTTCGAGAAACTGCAACGGGCGATGAAATCGAAAGTCATGGAAGAGCGGTTGAGCTAACCCGCCGCCAAGGCCTTAAAAAAAGGCGCCTGCCCTCACCGGCGGCGCCTTTTTCATGTCTTTACATGTCCCTTAGCGCGAGAAGCCACCGACGGACGGCATCCGGACCGCACCCATCCGCGAGAGCCCCTTCAACACCGCATCGGACGGATCGCCATAAACGGTCATCTTTTTAAGCGCCAGCACCTCCAGAAAGCGGGGGGCGAACTTGCTGCCAAAATTCCCCATATGGACAAGCGCCGCCTCCGAATCCTTAAATCTTTCAAGGATATGGCAGATTTTCTTGTCATCGCTTACCGACCATTCATAATTGAGCGCGCCGGGCTCGTCGGCCTTCGTCGCATCGACCATTTCCGTCATCAGCGCCTCGAAATTCTCATATTCCCCGGGTTTGATTTCCAGCTGGAATATCCAGTACACATGCCCTGTCATTTTTCTTCTTTCCTTTATTGACTATGCGAGGCGAGACTATGCCGAAACTGCCGCCGCATTTCCAGTGCAAAAGGAGAGAAAAGAGAGAGATGGCCTCTAGCGGCCGACTTGCGAATATTCCTTGACGTCGGTGACGAACTGCCCGCCCCATTCCTCGACGAGCTTGCCGCGCTGTTTTTCCAGCTTGGCGATATTGGCTTTCGCCTGCAGCTCATAGGCCGCAAACACGACGATGGGCACGGCCCAGGCGAGGAAAACCGCAATCCCCGCGCCGCCGAACATGGCCAGCCACATATAGACATCGGACAGTAGCTTGAAGGCCTCCTGAAAATTCTGCCCGCGCTCCCACAGGATGCCGATGACCGGAATGATCCCTGCAAGATTGAACGCCAGCATGGCTGCGAGCGTGCCTGTGCGTTCCGTTTTCAGCAGGATCGCCACCAGGCTCGGGATCATGCCGACAATCAAGATCAGCATCGTCGGCGGCGCGAACACCAACCCCAGCCCGGACAGAACCATCACCCAGAAAAGAGCGATATTCTTGCCGGTACTGCTGTCGATTTCCGCTGTTTTCCTTGCCTCTTTTGCCATGTCGCTATCCGATAAAGTAAAGAGCCGAAACGACCATGCTGCTCACCAGGGACGTAATCGCCAGAACCGACGTGATCCAGGCGCCATAGCGGGCGGCGGCCTGTCGCCGCTGCTCCGTACCGTTGGCGAGAAACGCCGCCATCCGCTCCGCCTGCCCCGCCGTTGCGAGCGCGCTGTGATATTCCTTGGCATCGGCGGCAAGCTGCCGGTCGATATCCATCGCCTTCAGGATTTCGATCAGGGAGCCGATTTTCTTCGCGCTCTGGAATTTCTGGGTAATGACCTCCCGGCGCAGGCGCGACTTGAATTTCGCGAACACCGGTTTCAACGCCTCCTCCGCCCAGCGGCAGAAACCCGGAAGCGGCCCCGGATGCACGGCGGACTGCAGCCGCGCGAAGAGTTTGACTTCGATGAGCGTATGATCGGCGCTACCCGGCGCCGCGCCCGACATCGGCTGCAAAAACTGATCGATACCCTTCGTCTTTGCCGCGATGAAGCCCGCGGCGTGGCGGTCGAACGGGTTCGCCTGACCGTTGGCGGAAACCATCTTTTTCTCTGCAACTTCAATGAATTCCCGGACACTTCTGACATGATATCCGAGCATCAGTGGGCTAAGGCAGGGCGTATGACGGTTGAGCTCGTACAGGCAGCGTTCCAGCCCCGCTCCGGCGTCCTTCTTCCGCCGCATATGCTCCATGCAGGTAAAAAGCTCGCTTTCGCTGATCCAGTCGAGGCGCCGCCCGTTCGCGCTCGCCTGTTCGGTGACGATGTTGAGCAGAATGCCGCTTTCAAAGAGCTCGGCCAGCGATTTCTTGAGTTCCGTGTCGTCCTTATGGAACGCCCAGAGCAGCAGGCTGTCGAGACCGCCAAGCGAGAAGGAGACATTGTTGAACCAGAAGGGTCCCTCCGGGTCCAGCAGATAGGTCGCCTGCGCCACGGCGGTCGTCGTATTTCGTTTCTGGCGGTTTGACATGCCGCCGGAATCGCCCTGAAGATGGGAAATTTTGTTGGCCGTCTCTTCCTCCCGGAGGGCACTTTTCACCCATTTCGCAAGCTGTCCGCTTTTCAAAAGTTCCATCGCCGCCATCGGCTTTGCCCGCATCGCCTGCGCCAGCAGATGGGGCGAGTTATACTCCTCATCGCCGAAGGCCAGCTTGCTGAAGCCGCGCCGGTCCCCACGCCCGCGTCGCGGCGTATCCTTGATCTTTTCGCGCCAGTTGACCAGCATATCCGCCGTCCAGCGCGCCTTCGGGTCATCCTGCAGCAGTCCCGCCAGAAGATCGCTAACCCGCTGCGAGAGGGT
Source organism: Sneathiella sp. (assembly GCA_002706985.1). GTDB lineage: Bacteria > Pseudomonadota > Alphaproteobacteria > Sneathiellales > Sneathiellaceae > Sneathiella. The sequence goes on from PAKP01000022.1 coordinate 4,279, forward strand.
CATCCCCTCGGTCAGGAAGGCGAAGCTGCCATGCTTGATCTTGCCCGCGAAAATCTCCTCCGAGCTCATGTCCGCCGCCGGCTGCACCCCGCCCAGCAGATGGACGATCAGAACACCGACCGCATAGAGATCATCCGCCGGCACCCCTTCTCCCCGGGCCAAAGGATGCGCCATCGCATTTTCCAGTGTCTCATAGACCATTGGCTGATCCGCGCCCGGCGCCGTGGTGATCGCCTCCCCCAGTTGGACTTCCAGCCGCGCGTCATCGGCGAAAAAAAGATTATCCGCCCGTATTCCGCGGTGGGTTAGCTTGACTTTATGCAGCGCGGCAAGGCACTGGGCGACCGGCGTCAGAACCTGATCGAATATCTGCTTTTCCGCGACCGGACCTTCGGCGGCATTGAAGAACAGCCCACCGCGCGGCATCTCGAAAACCGAGACATAGCGGGTATCGGTGTCTGAAAAAGCAACCGCGCCACGGGCCAGAAGCTCCACCATTCCGGGGACGAGGCTTTCGCTCATCCGCTCCGCCAGCCGTTGCCGGATCACACTGTAAGGGTTTGAAATAACGGCAAAATACTGGGCCGCCGAATCCTGAGTATCAAACGCCTGAACCGCCAGATTTTCGCCGCTTGCGAGAAAATCGAGGCGTCGCGACAGATCGACGCGGTAGCGGCCGCGCAGCACCCCGTTGTGGCCTGGGGCCACCGGTTCTATCTCGCTATCCAATGTCTCGGCAAGGCTCATCGCGCGTCACGTCAGTCCGTCTGGTTAAAATCAGGGCCCGATTGTCGCAACCGCACGTTAAAATGGGGTTAAATTCCGCCTCTCTTCAAGGGTGCGGATCGCCCACGAGAGCCGGTTTTCGCCACACCATCAGGCTGGCGATGATTATTCCGGTCGCCGCCATCAGGGAGGCCATGACGAAATTGCCGAAAACCCCGTGCACAAACCCGGCAAAGATCGGTCCGACGATCTGTCCGATGCCAACCGCCAGGGTCATCACCGCGAGGATCTGGCGCGCATGGTCGGGCACCATATTCCGCGCCTCGACAAGGCCGAGGGCCGTCATGCCCATGAAGGTCCCGCCGAGCAGGATGGCGGCAAGGCTGAGGACAATCGGTCCGTCGCCAAGGACGCTCGCCGTCACTCCCATCGCCATCGCGAACCCGGCAAATGAATAGCTCCGCCGGTTGCCAACCCTGCGGCTGACCCAGCTCCAAAAGGCGACGGAAGGCATGGCCGCAAGCCCGACGATCAGCCAGATATAGGACTGCATCCACTGCACATCCGGCAACTGCCGGACCAGCGTCGAGAGAAAGGTCGCCGTGATGATATAGCCAAAACCGAGCAGGAAATAGGACAGGATCAGCGCCTTGAGCGACCGGCTGTAGCGCAAGGGCTCTGTCGCCGCCGCCTGCGTCCCGACCTCCGAGACCGGCGGAACCAGATAGAAGATAAAGGGCACGATGAGGAAGGACAGGATGCCGGAGGCGATCCACATCCCCTGCCAGTCGACCGCCAGCCTTTCAACAGTGATGATCAGCACGGAAGAAAGCGCAATCCCGGTGCCGACACCGGCAAAATGCAGGGCGGCAAGGCCGGAGCGATTATTGAGCGCAAGACGGCTCAGGATCAGGGTCGAACCGAAAACCATGACGAAAGCCGAGGTAATGCCGCCGATCAGCCGGAGACCCAGGAAAATCTCGAAATTCGTGGTCAGCCCCATGGCGAGGGTGGTGAAGGCACAGGTAACGAGCGAGGTCAGGAACCAGCGGCGCGGACTACCCGCAAGGTTCCGCCGCGTCCCGAACAGCGCGCCGAGCAGATAACCGAGATAATTGGCCGAGGCGAGCAGCCCGGCATCGGGCTTGCTGATCCCGAGGCCCGTCTCCATGAAGGGCAGGATCGGCGTATAGACAAAACGGCTGACGCCGATACAGACCGCAAGCGACAACAGACCACCAAAGGCAAGCAGGGCCATCCGGTCGGACTGCTGGCGCATAGCCCTAGTCTTCGAACGGGTCGCGGACGAGGATCGTGTCTTCGCGTTCCGGGCTGGTGGAGAGAAGCGCGACCGGCGCCTCGATCAGTTCCTCGACATGGCGGATATATTTGACCGCTTCCGCCGGCAGGTCGGCCCAGCTGCGTGCGCCGAAGGTGCTGTCGCTCCAGCCTTCCATGGTCTCATAGATCGGCTTGACCGCCGCCTGATCGGCCATGTTCGACGGGAAATAGTCGATTTTCTTGCCGTTGAGCTCATAACCAACGCAGATTTTAAGCTCGTCCATACCGTCCAGCACATCCAGCTTGGTCAGCGCAATTCCGGTAATGCCGCCGGTTTTCACCGTCTGGCGGACCATCACCGCATCGAACCAGCCGCAGCGGCGCTTGCGTCCGGTGACAACGCCAAATTCCTTGCCGCGCTTGCCCAGCCCCTCGCCAATCTCATCGAACAGCTCGGTCGGGAACGGCCCCTCCCCGACCCGTGTCGTATAGGCCTTGGTGATGCCGAGAACGAAATTGATCGCCGACGGGCCAATGCCGCTGCCGACCGCCGCCTGTCCGGCCAGCGTGTTGGAGGAAGTAACGAACGGATAAGTGCCGTGATCATTGTCGAGCATTGCCCCTTGCGCCCCTTCGAACAGGACCCGCTTGCGCGCCTTCTTCGCCTCGTCCAGGCGGCGCCAGACAATGTCGGAGAATTCAAGTATTTTAGGTGCAATTTCAATAAGTTGCGCGAGCAACTTGTCGCCATCCACCAACTCCGCGCCCATCCCCTTGCGGAGCGCATTATGATGATCAAGCAGGGTCGAAATCTTGCGTTTCAGCAGCGCCTCGTCGGTCAGGTCGCAGACACGGATGGCGCGCCGCGCCGCCTTATCCTCATAGGCCGGGCCAATGCCGCGCCGGGTCGTGCCGATCTTGACGGCGGAGTTCGACACAGCATCTTCGCGCAATGCATCCAGTTCCCCATGCAGCGGCAGGATCAGCGTTGCATTCTCGGCGATTTTCAGCGAGTCATGATCGACGGTCACGCCCTGTTCGCGGACGGTCTCGATCTCTTTCACCAGCGCCCAGGGATCAACGACAACGCCGTTGCCAATCACCGATACCTTGCCGCCGCGGACGATACCGGAAGGCAGCAGGCTGAGTTTATACACCTTGCCATCGACGACGAGCGTATGGCCCGCGTTATGCCCCCCCTGAAAGCGCACCACTACATCGGCGCGCTGGGACAGCCAGTCAACAATCTTACCCTTGCCCTCGTCACCCCATTGGGAGCCAACCACCGCTACGTTCGCCATAATCCTGTATCCTCGAAAGTTTCTCTATATCAGGAGAGTTTTTTGACGCCGTCGGCGCCGAAGAGATGTCCACAATGGAGGCGTCTGGCCTCCGCCTCGATATCCTGTTCCGGGGCCAGCCCCGCCACGGTTTTCCAGCCGTCCTGACGCAAGCCGTATCCTGCTTCAAGCGAGGTGCCGAAGGGAAGATACAGCCGATCGTCGGTGACTTTACGCGGCACCGCCCGCATCAGGCTGTCGAGGAAAAGCGTAAAGCCGGAAGCAGGCTCCCCGTCCATCAGCAGATAGCGCCCGCCTCGCCCAAGTTCCCCGCGCACGCCGCGCGCAAAAACCGTGAAGCTGAGCCCTGTCTGATATTCAAAGCCGCGATATTCGCCGGGATCAATGGTGAGCGTGAGTTCTGGCGCCGCTGTTTCAAGCTGTTCGACCACGCGTTTCAGCCCCTCCACCTGCGCCGCGCTTTCGGGCGGCAGGGACAGCGCGTCAAGCGCGGCAATCGCCTGCTTCGCCGGACCTGACGCTTTCAGAAGGGCAATCAGGTTTGTCGACAGAGGCGTTTCAAAGTCGGCCAGCAACGCCGCATCCTTGTGATCGAGGGCCGCGCGGGCGGATTGCGCGGTCTCGTCATCAATCTCTAGCTCGCTGCACAGGGTCGGCACCAAAGTCGGCAAGGTCAGGTCGATCGAGAATTTCTCGATCTCCAGCGCCTTCAGCGCCTCCGCCGCGAGCAGGATCAATTCCGCATCCGCCGCCGTCTCGGCGGGGCCGATGAGTTCCACCCCGGCCTGCGCGAACTGCCGTTCCGGCCGGAGCTGGGTGCCATGCACACGCAGGACCTGCCCGGCATAGGACAGGCGCAGAGGGCGCGGGTCCTGCTTCATGCGGGTAGTGGCAACACGGGCGATCTGCAATGTCATATCCGTGCGAATCCCCATCATGCGATGCGACGCCGGGTCCATGACGCGGAACATTTTCGAGGCGAGCGCCGCGCCGGCACCTTCCAGCAGATGCTCTTCGAATTCAATCAGGGGAGGTTTCACCTGCTGATAGCCGTTGCTCGCAAAAACCTCCATCAGGGTACGGTTGATGCGGGCCTCGCGCGCAGCCGCGGGCGGGAGCATATCTGCCAAACCGGCGGGCAGCAGGCCTTTTTCGGAATAGTCATTCATTACGTGGGCCTATAAAGCATATTTCCCCGCCGTCGCCAACAGGAACAGCAAAAAAGCGGCACTTTTTGAGCGCCGCTTTTCCGAAGTCGCCCGAAGGCGTTCTATTTCGCCAGTGCCGCCTAGAATTTAAGCGGCTTCACCTGCGCCACATGCGGCAGTTTGCAGACATTTTCGAGGGTCTCGACGGAAAGCTCCGAATCTATCTCGATCAGGGCAATCGCCTCGCCTTCCTGCTTGTGGCGTCCCAGATGGAAGGTCGCGATATTGACCCCGGCATCGCCCAGAACCGAGCCCAGCGCGCCGATGAAGCCCGGCTTGTCCTGGTTCGTGACATAGAGCATATGGGGGCCGATTTCCGCCTCCATATTGATGCCCTTGATGTTCACGATGCGCGGACGGTCGCCGCCGAACAGGGTGCCCGCGATATCGCGCGTCTGATGCTCGGTCGTGATCGAGAGGCGGATCAGGGTCTGATAATCGTCATCGCGATCATTGTAGCTCTCGGTCACGTCGATGCCGCGTTCCTTCGCCACCAGCGGTGCATTGACCATGTTGATGGTATCGAGCAATGGCGCCAGCAGCCCCTGTATGATGATCGAGGTGAGCGGCTTCGTGTTAAGGCTTGCCGCCGCCCCTTCATACTCGATCCGGACGCTCTTGATCCCGCTTTCCGTCACCTGCCCGGCGAAGCTGCCAAGCTGCGAGGCCAGCTCCATATAGGGTTTCAGCTTCGGCGCTTCCTCCGCCGTGACGGAGGGCATGTTGAGCGCGTTGGTGACGGAGCCGACCAGCAGATAATCTGACATCTGCTCGGCCACCTGGATGGCGACATTGACCTGTGCCTCGTCAGTAGAGGCCCCGAGATGCGGGGTCGTCACCACATTCTCCATGCCGAAAAGGATGTTTTCCTTGGCCGGTTCGACGACGAACACGTCGAGCGCCGCGCCCGCCACATGGCCGCTTTCGAGGGCGGCTTTCAGGTCTTCCTCCACCACAAGGCCGCCGCGCGCGCAGTTGATGATGCGCACGCCCGGCTTCATCTTAGCGATGTTCTTCGCATTGATAATATTGCGGGTGCTGTCGGTGATCGGCGTATGCAGCGAGATATAGTCGGCCCGGGCGAACAGATCGTCCAGTTCCAGCTTCTCGACACCAAGTTCCAGCGCCCGCTCAGGGGAGAGGAACGGATCATAGGCGGCGACTTTCATCTTGAGGCCGACCGCGCGGTCCGCGACGATGGAGCCTATATTGCCGCAGCCGATGACGCCAAGCGTCTTGCCATAAAGCTCGACGCCCATGAATTTCGATTTCTCCCATTTCCCGGCCTGGGTGGAGGCATTCGCCGCCGGAATATGGCGAGAGAGAGAGAACATCATGGCGATGGCATGTTCGGCGGTGGTGATGGCATTGCCAAACGGCGTATTCATCACGCAGACACCGGCCGCCGTCGCCGCCGGGATATCCACATTGTCGACCCCGATACCGGCGCGGCCGATAACCTTCAGGTTGGTTGCCGCTTCGATAATCTCGGCGGTCGCCTTGGTGGCGGAGCGGACGGCGAGGCCGTCATATTCGCCGATGCAGGCTTTCAGCTCTTCCGGCGTCATGCCGGGTTTTTCATCTACTTCCACGCCACGCTCGCGAAAAATTTCAGCAGCGCGCGGGCTCATCTTGTCAGAGATAAGGACTTTGACCATTATATCGATCCTTCGTTCAGGATTATTTCTGGAATGTGTTTTTAAGTGTCGCGTAACCCCAGTCGAGCCAGGGCATCAGCGCTTCGAGATCGGCTTTCTCCACCGTTGCACCGGCCCAGATCCGAAGACCCGCCGGGGCATCGCGGTAATGCCCGATATCGAGCGCCGCGCCCTCTTTCTCGAGGATCGCAACAAGCTCTTTCGCTGCCTTTGGCTGATCCTCGGCGGAAAGCGCCGTGAACCAGTCATCGGTGATCTTGAGACAGATCGAGGTGGTGGAGCGAATGGCCGGATCGCTTGCCAGGTAATCGACCCAGTCGGTTTTCGCGACCCAGTCGGAAATCACCTTCGCATTGGCCTCCGTGCGGGCGATCATGCCCTTGCCGCCGCCGACGCTTTCCGCCCATTGGAGCGCATCCAGCGCATCCTCGACCGCGAGCATCGACGGGGTGTTGATGGTCTCGCCCTTGAAGATGCCGTCAATGAGCTTGCCGCCCTTGGTCATGCGGAAGACCTTCGGCAGCGGCCAGGCCGGGGTATAGGTTTCCAGCCGCTCGACGGCGCGCGGGCTTAAGACCAGCATGCCATGCGCCGCCTCCCCGCCCAGCACTTTCTGCCAGGACCAGGTGATAACATCGAGTTTTTCCCACGGCAGTTCCATCGCGAACACGGCGGAGGTCGCATCGCAAATGGCGAGGCCTTGGCGGTCTTGGGCGATCCAGTCACCGTTCGGCACCCGCACGCCGGAGGTCGTGCCGTTCCAGGTGAAGACGACATCGCGGGACCAGTCGGTCGCGGCAAGGTCGGGAATTTCGCCATAGCCGGCGGTAATCACCTCGGCATCTTTAAGCTTGAGCTGCTTGACGACATCCGTCGCCCAACCCGAACCGAAGCTTTCCCACGCCAGCATGGTGACGGGACGCGCACCCAGCAGCGACCAGAGCGCCATCTCTACCGCGCCAGTGTCCGAGCCCGGCACGATACCGACCTTGTAGTCATCGGGAATGCCGAGCAACGCGCGTTGTCGATCGATCACCGATTTCAGTCTCGCCTTGCCTTCGCTCGCGCGATGGGACCGGCCAAGAAACGCATTTTCAAGATTTTGGAGGGACCATCCGGGGCGCTTTGCGCAGGGGCCGGATGAAAACATAGGAGAGTTAGGGCGTCTCTCCGGACGCATTTCTACTGTCATGATAAACTAAACCTTCCAGTCTAGAGCATCCCGGTGGGGGGATGTGGCCCGCCGTCCATAGACAAAATTTCGAAGAGGTTGTCAACGGGATTTTTTGCATTGCGACATAGTGATATTTGCACAGGGTCATTTGTCCCTGTGACAATAAAGGGCTGGCTTTCCTGCCCCTGCATGGGCAAAAATGCAGGAAAACAAACAGTCCCGAGGTTGCAGAATGATCCCCAGTCAACGCCATCTTTTCGATATTCCGGATGAAATCGCCTATTTCAATTGCGCCTATATGGGGCCGCTGACCAAGGCCGCGCGGGCCGCCGGGCATAGGGGGATTGATCGCAAGTCCCTGCCCTGGACTGTCTCGCCGGTGGATTTCTTTACCGAATCGGAGCGGGCGCGCGCGCTCTTTGCCGAGCTTATCGGGGCGGCGGCGAAGGATGTCGCCATCATCCCGAGCGCGTCCTACGGCCTTGCCATTGCGGCAAGGAATATCCCGCTCGAACAGGGGCAGAAAATTCTGCTGCTGGAAGATCAGTTCCCCTCCAACGTCTATTGCTGGCAGCAGCGCGCAAAGGAAACTGGCGCCGAGATTATCACCCTGAAAACGCCCGCCGATCATGACTGGACGCGTGTTGTACTTGCGGCCATTGACGAGACGGTCGCCCTCGCCGCCCTGCCGCATAATCTCTGGACGGACGGCGCACTGCTGGATCTCAAGGCAATCGGTGCGGCCCTGCGGGCGACGGGGGCGAAGCTCGTCCTCGATGTCACCCAGTCCCTCGGTGCCCTACCCCTTTCGGTGAAGGAGGTGAAGCCCGATTTCCTGATCGCCGCCGCCTATAAATGGCTGCTCGGTCCTTACAGTGTCGGCTTCATGTATGTCGCGCCGGACCATCAGGACGGGGAACCGATCGAATACAACTGGCTCAACCGCAAGGGATCGGAGGATTTTGCCGGGCTTGTCGATTATGTGGATGACTATCAGGCGGGCGCCCGCCGCTTCGATATGGGGGAGCGGGCGAATTTCGCCCTGATGCCCGTCGCGGTCGCGGCGCTTGAGCAGATTCTCGACTGGGGCGTCGCCGAAATCCAGGAAACCCTGACGGAGAAGACCCGCGATATTGCCGCGCGCTGCCAGCCGCTCGGCCTCACGTCTCTTCCCGATAACCGGCGGCCGGGGCATTTTTTGGGCCTCCGGCGCGACGGCGGACTGCCGAAGGACCTCTTGGAACGGCTCCGGGCAGAGGATATTCTCGTCTCCGTTCGCGGCTCCAGCATGCGGATCACCCCTCACCTCTTTAACAATGACGCCGACGTCGATAAACTGGTCACGGCCCTCAAGAAAATCCTGTAACGGAGATAAAAATGAATCTGAAACGACTGGGCAACACCGGCCTGAAAGTGAGCGAGCTGTGCCTCGGCACCATGACCTACGGCGATCCGAAGTGGCGGGACTGGGTCCTGCCCGAAGACGAAAGCCGCCCTTTCATCAAAAAGGCACTGGAGTATGGCATCAATTTCTTCGATACCGCCGATATGTATTCGGTGGGGGTGTCGGAGGAGATTGTCGGCCGAGCACTGAAGGACTATGCGAAACGCGATGAAATCGTCATCGCGACGAAGGTCTTCAACCGTATGGGCGAAAGCCCGCTGAGCGGCGGTCTGTCGCGCAAGCATATCATGCATTCCATCGATGATTCGCTCCGTCGTCTCGGCACCGATTATGTCGATCTCTACCAGATCCACCGCTGGGACTATGAAACCCCGATCGAGGAAACGCTGGAGGCGCTGAACGATGTGGTGCGTGCCGGCAAGGCCCGCTATGTCGGCGCGTCCTCCATGTTCGCCTGGCAGTTCATGAAGGCGCTTTCGATCTCGGAGAAGTACGGCTGGGCGCGCTTTGTCTCCATGCAGAATGTCTATAACCTCGTCTATCGGGAGGAGGAGCGCGAAATGCTTCCCCTCTGCGAGGATCAGGGCATCGGCGTCATTCCCTGGTCGCCCCTCGCCCGCGGCTTCCTCGCCGGGAACAAGAAGAAGGATGCGGAGGGGGAGACCACCCGCTCGCGTTCCGATGCGATGATCAAATCCATGCGGATCGGGCAGGACTCCGACTACGAGGTACTTGCCGTCGTGCAGGATATCGCCAAGGCGCGCGGTGTCACCCCGGCGCAGATCGCCCTTGCGTGGGTACATCACAGCCCCGCCGTCACCAGCCCGATCATCGGCGCCAGCAAGATGTATCAGCTGGACGAGGCCGTGGCGGCACTCGATATCTCGCTGGAAATGGACGAGATTACCCGCCTCAAGGACGTTTATGTCCCCCACGCCGTCGCCGGGCATCGCTGAACAGGAAGGAGCCTCATGACGCTTGATATCGACAAACTCCGGGCGGAGACCCCCGGCACGGGAACCCGCACCCATTTCAACAATGCCGGGGCGGCGCTGATGCCGCTGCCGGTATATGAGGCGGTCAGGGACCATCTCGATCTTGAGCTTGCCATCGGCGGCTATGAGGCGCAGGCCCGGGCCAAGGCGGCCTATGAGCGGACCTATGACGCCATTGCCGAGTTGATCAACTGCGATCGCAGCGAAATCGCGCTGGTCGAGAATGCAACCGTCGGCTGGCAGATGGCCTTCTACGGCATGCGTTTTGAGGCGGGGGATCGCATCCTGACGGCGGAGGCGGAATATGCCGCCAATGTCATCGTCTATCTTCAGGTCGCGAAACGCACCGGGGTCAAAATCGACTTCGTGCCGAGCGATGACAGCGGGCAGATGGATGTCGCCGCGCTGGAAAGCATGATCGACGACCGGGTCAAGCTGATCTCGGTCACCCATGTGCCGACCAATGGCGGGCTGATCAATCCGGCGGCGGAGATCGGCAAAATCGCTCGGCGACACGGCATTCCTTATCTTCTGGATGCCTGTCAGGCGGTCGGGCAGATCCCGGTCGATGTCGAGGAAATCGGCTGCGACATGCTCTCCGTGACGGGGCGGAAATATTTACGCGGTCCGCGCGGCACCGGCTTCCTCTATGTCCGCAAAGGCTTCATGGACAAGCTGGAACCGCCGTTCCTGGATATGCATGGCGCGGAATGGACCTCGCTGGACGGCTATACAATGCGTCCCGATGCCCGGCGATTTGAAAACTGGGAGGATAATGTGGCGGCGATCATCGGTCTCGGCGCGGCGGTCGATTATCTTCTGGACCTCGGGATCGAAGAAACGTCCCAACGCCTCTGCGCCCTTGCCGCAACGGCACGGGAAAAGCTCGCCGCCCTGCCCGCGATCACGGTGCAGGATATCGGCGCCAAGAAAGGCGGCATCGTCACCTTTACTCATGGGAAAAAATCTGCGGGCGAGATCAAGGAACTGCTGGCGGAAAAGGCCATCAATGTCTCCGTCACCCGCCTGTCCAGCACCCGCTTCGATCTTGAGAAACGGGGATTGGAAAGCATGGTAAGGGCTTCATTCCATTACTATAATACGGAAGAGGAAATCGACCAGCTGATCGCGGCGCTGGCCGGGGTCTAGGGCGTCAGTCGAACCGGGCGACCGTATGCCCATGGTTGAGCGGGCCGTTGCCCGCACCGAAGCCCGGCGCCTCGAAAATCGCGTTTTCCACATAACGGATGGACCGCTCGATCGCTTTGGGGACGCTCAGCCCTTGCGCAATCCCCGTCGCAATCGCCGAGGACAGGGTGCAGCCGGTACCGTGGGTATGGGGCGTGTCGATCCGGCGGTGGGAGAAGGTCTGTATCCCCTCCGGCGAGACGAGCAGATCGACAATCTCCGTCCCTTCCGCATGGCCGCCTTTCATCAGGACGGCGACGGGTCCCTCGTTCAGCAGCGCCCGCCCGGCCTTTTCCATGTCGGAGAGGTTATTGATCTTAATCCCGGTCAGCTGTTCGGCCTCGGGGATATTCGGTGTCAGGATATGGGTGTGGGGGCCGATCAGCCGCGCCTTGATCGCGTCGCTCGCATCCTGCGCGATCAGGCTGGCCCCGCCCTTCGCGATCATCACCGGGTCCAGCACTACCGGCGGCAAGTTATCGATCTGGTCGAACAGCGCCGCGACGGCCTCGACCACTTCCTTGCGATGGAGCATGCCGATCTTGATGGCATCGGCGCCGATGTCCTTCAGGACCATATCGATCTGTTTGGCAACGAAGGGGGCGGAGACTTCCTCGATCCCCTCAACGCCGAGGGTATTCTGGGCCGTGAGCGCCGTAATCGCCGTCATCGCGTAGCCGCCGAGCGCCGTCACAGTCTTGATGTCCGCCTGAATACCTGCGCCGCCACCGGAATCCGATCCGGCAATGATCAATACACGCCCCTGCATGTCATCCCCTCAAAACTTCTTTTCTGGCTAGCCGGCGGAGGCGGTCACCTCTCCGACAATATTATCGACGATCTCGCTGACCAGAGCATCGTTCGTACCCTCGCCCATGACGCGGATCAATGGCTCAGTCCCGGATTTCCGGATCAGCAGCCGGCCTTCCGTCCCGAGGCGGATTTCACCATCGCGGATGGCCTTTTGCACGGCATCACCCGCCAGCGGGTCACCGTTTGCATAGCGTACATTTTTAAGGATTTGCGGGAACGGATCGAAATTATAGCAGACCTCGCTCACCGGGCGGCCCTTCTCGACAATCACCGAGAGAACCTGCAGCGCCGCGATCAGCCCGTCGCCGGTGGTACTGTAGTCATTGAGCACGATATGCCCCGACTGCTCGCCGCCAACGTTGAAGCCATGCTCGCGCATATGCTCCACCACATAGCGGTCGCCGACATTCGTCCGCGCGAGGGTCATGTCATGGCTTTCAAGATATTTTTCGAGACCCATGTTCGACATAACGGTCGAGACGATGCCGCCGCCCCGCAGGTTGCCGCGTTCCTGCCAGGTGCGGGCGATCAGCGCCATCAGCTGGTCGCCATCGATCAGCCGTCCGTTCTCGTCGCAGATCAGCAGCCGGTCCGCATCGCCGTCGAGTGCGATGCCGAGATCCGCCTTCTCTTCCACGACGCGGGCACACATGGCCTCCGTCGAGGTCGAACCGCAACCATCATTGATATTGAAGCCGTTGGGGGAAACCCCCATGGAAATCACATCGGCTTCCAGCTCCCACAGAACCGTCGGCGCCACCTTATAGGCCGCGCCATGGGCGCAATCGACCACGATCTTGAGCCCCTTCAGGAGCTGATGCCGCGGAAAGCTGCTCTTGGCAAACTCGATATAGCGGCCTTGCGCGTCGTCGAGCCGCTGGGCCCGGCCCAGAAGCCGCGGTTCCGCGAGGCTGATATTGCTGTCGTCGATCAGGTCCGCCTCGATGCTTTTTTCAACCTCGTCGGAGAGTTTGTAGCCATCCGGGCCGAACAGCTTGATGCCGTTATCCTCGAACGAATTATGGGAGGCGGAGATCATGACCCCAATATCCGCGCGCAGCGAGCGGGTCAGCATGGCAATCGCCGGGGTCGGCAGCGGTCCGACCAGAATCACATCCATCCCGACGGACGTAAAACCCGCCGTCAGCGCCGGTTCCAGCATATAGCCGGACAGGCGGGTGTCCTTGCCGATAACGACGCGATGACGGAAATTCCCGCGCCCCGCAAACTTTCTGCCCGCGGATTTACCGACTTTCAGCGCGATTTCGGCGGTCATCGGATCCTTGTTCGCCGTGCCGCGAATGCCGTCCGTTCCAAAATATTTCCGTGTCATACTTTACTCTATCGATCGTGATTGTCGAACGCACCCTAACAGAAAACCCTTAAAACATGTCTAAAAAGAGGCATTATCGATGGCCTGCCACATTTGCAGGGCCTGGCGGGTCTCGAGAACATCATGAACCCGGAGGATATCGGCCCCGGCCTGAGCGCCATAGAGCGCCACCGCGACTGAGCCGAAAACCCGGTTTTCCGCCTCACTCTCGCCCGTAATACGGCCGATAAAGGACTTGCGCGACGCACCGAGCAGGACATCGCACCCGAGCGCGCGAAACGTCGGCAATGCCTTGATCAGCGCGAGGTTATGGTCGATGGTCTTGCCGAAACCGATCCCCGGATCGACGATGATCTTCTCCCGGGCAATGCCCGCCGCCTCGCAACGGGCAATACGGTCCTTGAGGTACGCCGTCACCTCCGCCACCACATCCTCATATGTCGGGTTGTCCTGCATGGTCTTGGGGTCCGCAAGGCTGTGCATCAGGCAGACGGGCAGACCTGACTGCGCAATGAAGTCCAGACTATTGGGATCATAGCTGAGCGCGCTCACATCATTGATGAAGGTCGCGCCCGCCGTCACCGCCGCCGCCATCACGTCTTTCTTGCGGCTGTCGATGGAGATATCGAGGCCGAGGTCGCGGCAGCCCTCGATCACCGGGATCACGCGGCTGCATTCCTCATCCACGCTGATGGCGTCGGCACCGGGACGAGTGCTCTCGCCGCCGATATCGAGAATATCGGCCCCGTTCGCCGCCAGCTTCCGGGCATGGCGGATGGCGGCGCCGGCGCTGAAATGCTTGCCGCCGTCGGAAAAGCTGTCCGGGGTGACATTGACGATGCCCATGATCCGGGGATGTTTCCGGCCGGTCTGCACGGTTTCTCTCATTCGGCCTCTCTCATAGAAGAAAGGCCCCGCAATAACGGGGCCTTTTATGCTCACAGAGGAGCTATTCCTTAGCTGCCCGGCTGGGGTTCCGGTTCCATGCCGCCCGATCCGCCGGACTTCTTGTGGCCATCGGCCTCCGGCACTGTCGAGGTTGGTCCCTTGTCCACCGGCGTCTCGATATCCTCGGGGCGGTTAATGTCGCCGCCATCCATCAGTATCTTGATTTCGTCGCCGCTGAGCGTCTCATATTCGAGCAGTCCCTTGGCGATCCGATGCAGCTGATCGACATTGTCATTGAGGATCTTGCGGGCCGTGGCCTCGCCTTCCTCGACAAAGCGGCGGACTTCCTGATCGATCACATCCGCTGTCTTGTCCGACATGTTCTTCTGCTGCGAAACGGAATGCCCGAGGAAGACCTCTTCCTGGTTGGAACCGTACAGGAGCGGTCCCAGCTTGTCGGAGAGGCCCCATTCGGTGACCATCTTGCGCGCCATATCGGTCGCCATCTTGATGTCGCCGGAGGCGCCGGTCGTCACTGCATCATGACCGAAGATCATTTCCTCTGCCACGCGGCCACCCATGGCCACCGCCAGATGGGCGAGGCACTGGTCACGGCGCAGCGAATAGCTGTCCTTCTCCGGCAGGCGCATGACCATGCCGAGCGCACGGCCGCGCGGAATGATGGTCGCCTTGTGGATCGGGTCGGACGCCTTCATATGCATGCCGACGAGCGCATGGCCGCCTTCATGATAGGCCGTCAGCTTCTTCTCATCCTCGGACATGACCATGGAGCGCCGCTCGGTGCCCATCATGACCTTGTCCTTCGCTTCCTCGAATTCCTGCTGGGTGACCAACCGGCGCGATTTGCGGGCCGCCAGCAGCGCCGCCTCGTTCACGAGGTTGGCGAGGTCCGCCCCGGAGAAGCCGGGGGTTCCGCGCGCGATGGTGCGGGCGTTGACATCCTGCGCCAGCGGCACTTTGCGCATATGCACTTTCAGGATTTTCTCGCGGCCGATGATATCCGGGTTCGGCACCACGACCTGACGGTCGAAACGGCCGGGGCGCAGCAGCGCCGGGTCCAAAACGTCCGGACGGTTGGTCGCGGCCAGCAGGATCACGCCTTCGTTGGTCTCGAAGCCGTCCATCTCCACCAGCATCTGGTTGAGGGTCTGCTCGCGCTCGTCATTCCCGCCGCCAAGACCGGCGCCACGATGGCGGCCAACGGCGTCGATTTCGTCGATGAAGATGATGCAGGGCGCGTTCTTCTTGCCCTGCTCGAACATGTCACGGACACGGCTTGCACCGACACCGACAAACATTTCAACGAAGTCGGAACCGGAAATGGTGAAGAACGGCACATTCGCCTCACCGGCAACCGAGCGGGCCAGCAGCGTCTTACCGGTACCCGGAGGGCCGATCAGCAGCACACCCTTCGGGATCTTGCCGCCGAGACGCTGGTATTTCTGGGGGCTTTTCAGGAAGTCGACAACCTCTTCAAGCTCTTCCTTCGCTTCCTCGATCCCGGCGACATCCTCGAATGTCACGCGGCCATGTTTTTCCGTCAGCAGTTTTGCCTTCGACTTGCCAAAGCCCATGGCCTTGCCGCCGCCGCCCTGCATCTGGCGCATGAAGAAAATCCAGACACCGATCAGCAGCAGCATCGGGAACCAGGACAGAAGCGTCGCCATCAGCATGCTGCCCTCTTCCTGCGGCGCGGCATTGATCAGCACGCCATGCTCGCTCAGCTTGGAAACGAGAGAGGCATCTTCCGGGGCATAGGTGGTGAAGGAGCGGCCGTCATCGGTGACGCCCTTGATGTTCGGCCCCTGAATGGTGACGTTTTTCACGCGCCCGTTTTCAACTTCCGTAAGGAACGTCGAATAAGGCATCGAATTCGCGGCATTGCGCGGGGAAGGATCATTGAAAATGTTGAAAAGTGCCACGACGAGCAATGCAATGATTACCCACAGCACAATGTTCTTGCCAAAAAGATTCACTAAAAAATTCCTTCCACTTCGGAGACTGGCCGAACCGGTCGCCGTAAGACGCGCCCGCTCTTTTGGATTGACTCTAGATATAATCTGTTAACATCAAGTTCCAATAGGGCGCATTGTTTATCAACAATAATTATCACAAAATTGAGCCGGGTATCCAGTAAAATGCCCTGAATTTCATGGAAAAGCGGTGATTTAGCGAAAAACAGTCCGATTTTCCCGCCACCACAAGCGGTGCGGCGACGACTTCCGCCCCCGACCAGAGCGCAGGCAGGCTCGCGCGGACCTTCGCGGGAATCCGCGGCAGGTCCTTTTCATCGAGATGCTCCCGAAGCTGCCGCGCGCCATCTGTCCCGAGCGCCGCAAGCCGGAGGGAGGCGGGCCGGGGTGCGTCTGGCGCATTGTCCGCCACAAGAAAGCGGTTGTCCCAGATCCATTCCCCCTCCCCCGGTGCGATTTCCATCTCTGCAATTCCGGCGCGGCCCGGCTCCCGGCAGACAAGCCAGTCGGACCCCGATGCCTGAAACTGCACCCCGGCGAGAGTCGCGCTTTTGCCTGCCTTGTCACGGAACAGGCGGGCGTGAAGTTGCTCCACCGCCTGCAGCCTTATCCGCTGGCCGCCGCCAACACTCCGGATCAGGGCATTGAGAATACGCAGCGCCAGTTCGTCCGGGCAATCGTCCAGCGCCGCCTGCGTCAGGCGGATGAAACCGAGTGGGCTGACCTCGCAGCTTTCCTCTATTTTCCGGTGGGCGAGATCGTCCAGACTTTGCGACGCCCGCTGCAACCGCGCGAGGGAGAGCGCAATGCTGTCAAGATCGCTGCCCGGAAGCTGCTGCATCTCGGTCAGAACGGCACCGACGCGGGTGCGGGTAAAGACGGGGTTTTCATTGCTGGGATCGTCGATCCAGTCCTGCTTTTCCGCGCGCAAATATGCCCGCAATGTCTCTCGCCGCAACGACAACAGCGGCCGCAGCAGGCTGATCCGCCCGGCGCTGCTTTTCATCTGCATGGCGGTCAGCCCCTCAAGCCCGCTCCCCTTGGAGAGACGCATCAGCAGGGTTTCTAGCTGGTCTTCAAGCTGATGACCGAGCAGCAGCGCGCCGATACCATGGCGGGCGCAATAATCCTGCATCAGCCGGTAGCGCGCCTCGCGCGCGGCCTCCTGAATGCCGGTCTTCGGATAGGGTCCGTTCCATTTGAGGATCTCTGTCTCAATTCCCCGCGCCGTAAGCCAGCGCTGCACCCGCTCCGCCTCCGCACCTGAAGTCTGGCGCAAGCCATGATCGACACTGAGCGCGATAAGGGGAATACCGGTTTTCGCGGCCCACCCGGCGCTTAACAGCGCCAGCGCCATGCTGTCCGATCCACCGGAGACGGCCACGGCGATACCCGCGGACGGCGCACCGTCCGGCAATAACTCCTGCATGAGGTGGGCAAAATGGCGCGGCAGGCCGGAAGCGGTCATCTCGTCCGGCATGGCGCTACATCAGTTGGCGCAACCGAGCTTCTGCTTTTCCCGATCTGCGGTCTGTCTCAGTCTTGGGGGAACCTGGCTGAACTGTTTGTCCATCTGCGCGAAGGTGGCGCAGGCCTCTTCCTTCTGGTCCATCTGACCGAGGGTCATGGCCAGCTTCAACAAGTTGTCCGCCGCCTTGGAGCTGTCGGGATAATTCTGATATCCGTCAAAAAAGGCGGAGGCGGCATTGGGGAAATCGCCGCGAACATAATAGGTCTCCCCCAGCCAATACTGGGCATTGCCCGCGAGATTACTGTCCTTGTGGCGCGAGAGGAATTCGGTAAAGGCCCGCTCCGCCTCGTCATAGCGGTCCTCCCGCACGAGGGAGATGGCGTAGTTATACTGATCGGACACGGAGCCGTCCGGCAGGCCGCCGCCGCTCGGCGCCGAAGCCACGGTTGTTGATGATCCGCTCGATCCACCCGCAGGTAACGCGGAAGAACCGCCGGACGTAGAGGTATTGGAGGTTGTCGTATTCGAATTTGCCGGAAGCGTGCCGAGAACCTGGCTGCCCGACGGCAGGCTGTCCCCGCCGACGACGACCGGCTCACTGCCCGAGGAACTGCCGGAGCCCAATGTCGCGCCTGTACCTGGACGCGGCGCCGGAGCCCCTCTCGCACCGGACATGGCATCGGACGCGGAGCCGGACGAGCCGAGACGGCGCTCGATATCCGTCAGGCGGAAATCCACATCTTTTACCAGCTTGTCGAGGCGGGTGGTCATCTGGTTGATCTTGAAGGACGCCTCTTCCTGCGCGCCGGTCAAGCGGCGCTGCTCGTCTTCCAGGGCGCTGATACGCTGGAGCAGGAGGTTGAGGCCGTTCTGGCTGATGTCACCGCCGGAACCGGACGGCGAAGAGGACGGGCTGCTCGGGGCGGCCGGACGCGGTGCCGGTGCGGCGCCGGTAAAGACCTGCCGCTGCATGTCGGTGATATCCTGTTCCAGCCGGTTGATCCGGTCGACAAGGGCCCTGATCTCGCTGTTGCTCTGGGCGCTTGCCAGCCCCGGCGCGGCGAACTGGGCGATTGCCAGCATCAGAAAGCCGGTGAGAAGCGTTGCCCCGGCGGGACGATGTGATTTCCCGGTTTCCATCCTTGAAACATTCCAAATCATCAGCGATACGCCCTTTCCTCGCGCCTTCGGGTCCTGTTACAGCCTATCAAACTTGTTTGAAATATTGGCATTTTTATGGCCAGCGCAAGTCGGCCCGGCCCCGATACAGGCCTCCTGCTCAAAAAAACGCCCGCCGTCGTCACTAACCCAGTTAGCACGGCAGCGGGCGTCGGATCGTTTAGGTTGCGATTAGTTTACAACCGAAACCGAACGGCGGTTCTGGGCCCAGGCAGCCTCGTTATGACCGAGAGCGACCGGACGTTCCTTGCCGTAGGAAATTGTGGACAGGCGGTCCGGAGAAATACCCAGGGTTACGAGGTAGTTCTTGACGGCCGTTGCCCGGCGTTCACCGAGTGCAAGGTTGTATTCGCGGGTGCCGCGCTCATCACAGTTGCCTTCGATGAGAAGGGTAACCGTCGGGTTGGCTTTCAACCAAGCGGCCTGACGCTGCAATGTTGCCTGTGCTTCATTGCTCAGGCTGTATTCATCGAAACCGAAGAAAACCCGGTCGCCGACATTCAGAACCAGGTCTTCCTGGCTGCCCGGCTGTACCGTGGTTGTTGTGGATTCCGTGACAACAGTTGTTGTGGAACCGGATCCGCCCGTCTGGGTAGCCGCGCCTCCACCGGAGCTGTCACCGGTTTCCGTAGGTGCCGTTTCACAAGCTGCAACCAGCAGCAAAGCTGTGAAAATACTTAAAGTCTTAAGGCCTAGATTGAGCCGCATTTACTTAACTCCCATCCTCTGGAAATCTCTGAACTCTGGGTATCTCACGTCACACAAGGATACTATGTATCAATGAGAAACTGTAAAAGATGGTCCCCCGAATATGTTAATCCCGTAAACTATAATAGTTTGCTGTCATCTGTTCAAGTTATACGGTGGCGACCACGCTGGGTCTGACCCGTCGCCTGGCGTGATTACCTCGCGTTCGTTATATCCTGTTAGGTCAATGGACCACAAGCGAACTTTATCGCCCGTGCCATCATTTTTTCCCGGTATCTGCCGGAAAAACATCAAAACACGTCCGTTCGGAGCCCAGGTAGGCCCTTCATTATGAAAGCCTTCGGTCAAAATCCGCTCCTGAGAGCCGTCGTTTCGCATAACTCCGATGGAAAACTGCCCTCCTGTGAGCTTTGTGAAGGCAATCAGGTCGCCGCGCGGGGACCATACAGGTGTGCCATAATTGCCACTACCGAAGCTAATTCGTTGCACATTTGAACCATCTGCGTTCATTACATAGATCTGCTGACGCCCGCCACGGTCCGATTCAAAGGTAATTTGCGTGCCGTCGGGCGAGAAGGACGGCGCCGTGTCGATGCCCGGATGATTGGTCAGGCGCTTCATCTCCCGGGTCCGGAGATCCATCAAATATATTTCAGAGTTGCCGTCCTGGGCCATGCTCATCACCACTTGATTGCCCGAAGGCGAGAAGCGTGGCGCGAAAGTCATGCCCGGAAACTCCCCGAGGATTTCCTGCTGCCCGGTATCGAGGTTGTAGAGATACACCCGCGGCTTGTCGTTGAAATAGGAGAGATAGGTCAGCACCTGCTGCGTCGGTGAATAACGCGGTGTCAGCACCAGCTCGTTGCCGCTGGTCAGGAACTGATGGTTTTCCCCGTCCTGATCCATGACTGCGAGGCGTTTCACACGCCGGTCTGCCGGGCCGCTTTCCGAAACATAGACGACGCGGGTGGAGAAATAGCCCTCCTCCCCGGTCAACCGCTTATATATCTGATCGGCGATCAGATGCGCGGTCAGCCGCCAGTTCGACGGCGGGGTGGTATATTGAATACCGGTCAGATGCTGCTCCGCGAAGACATCCCAAAGACGGAACTGCACATTGATCTGGCCATCGCCCAGCGCCCGCACCAGACCAGTGGACAGCGCCTGCGCGGCAATCTTCCGCCAATTGGCGAATACCGGTGTTACCTGCAGGTCTTTCGGCTGCTGGAGATAGGCACGCGGGTCGATATTGACGAACAGGCCCGAACGCTCGAGGTCGGCGCGGATCACTTCCGCCATCTGCCGGCCGATTTTCGCCGTCGCCTCGTTATCGGCATAGAAGTCCGTGACCGCGATCGGCATCGGCTCGATATTGCCCTGGGTGATATCGATGACAAGCTCGGCCCGGGCAGCGCCGACAATCGCCATGGCCATCATCAAAGCAGCCACGAATGCAAAGATTTTCTGTACTCTACCAATCATTATTCTTTCCATCACCTAGAACATATCCTTGGGGTCAAAGTTTATCAGAACCTCGCGCCAGCTTTCATATTTTTCTGGCGGCAGTTTATAGGGCTGGCATTGAATAACCGCCCGCCGGGCACTGTCTGACGCTGCTCGCACATAAGGATCTTCCAATCCACCATTAACAATTTCCGGATTACTCATCAATGATCCGTCGCGATTTAGTCGTATACGGATCGCCACAACTAGGTTTTCCGCATCAACCGCGCCCGTCGGCACATTCCAACAACGCCGCACCTGTTGATTCAAAGAATCCTTTTCACCCAGCGTAAGTGGCAGGGACCTATCCATTGCCTTGCTTGAGGAGTTCGGCACTTTTTCAGCAGAATCGGGCTTTTTTATGTCAGACGTTTCCGCGGACTGCGCCGCCTGTTCCCGCTTCTTCTTGTCCAGCAACGCCTTCAGCTGATTGACATCAAACGCCGGTTTCTTGGGCTCGGGCTTTTTCGGCTCGGGTTTGGGTTCCGGCTTCGGTTCAGGCTTCGGCTCGGGCTTGGGCTGCGGTTTCGGCTTCACCTTCGGCACGGGCACGGGTTTCGGTGCCTCCTCGGGTTTCGGCTCAGGCTCAGGCTCAGGCTCTGGTTCAGGCTCGGGCTCCGGGGCCGGTTCCGGTTCGGGGGCTGGTTCCGGCTCGGGTTCGGGCTCCGGTTTTGGTTCGGGCGCGGGCGCCGGCTCGGGTTTCGGCTCAGGTTTCGGGGCCGGTTCCGGCTTCGGCGCGGGTTCGGGCTCCTTCTTCTTCTCGGGCTCCGGTGCCGGTTTGGGCAGATTGGTTATCTCCGCCACATCGACGATCTCCACCTCGATAATCACCGGCGGCTCGAACAGCTTCGGGTCCGTGAACAACGGCAGGCCCGTATACATGACCACAAGGATCAGCAGATGCAGAACGGCCGAAGCTAGGGCAGAGACTCTCATCGGTCGGAGGACCCCTTACTGGTTGCTGTCTTCTGTCGTGCCGGGCCGCGCGGTCCCGGGCCCGGCGGACACCATGGCGACGCGCTTGAACCCGGCGTCATGGATTTCGCCCATGACCTCAAGAACACGGCCGTAATTCACATTGGTATCGCCGCGCACGAAAATGCGCTGATCCTGCTTGGCGCCGGTGACGGCCTGAAGCTTCGGCACCAGATTTTCCAGCATGACTTCCACATCCTCAAGGAACAGTCGGCCTTCGCCATCAACACTGATGACCAGCGGCTCGTCATTACCCTGCACCGTCGCCGCCTTGGTATTTGGCAGTTCCAGCGGGACACCGACGGTGAGCAGCGGCGCCGTCACCATGAACACGATCAGCAGCACCAGCATCACATCGACAAAGGGCGTCACATTGATTTCCGACATCTGGGTATGACGGCGGCGGCGCCCTTTGCCGGTAAAGGCTTTGTAGTTATTCGCATCCATATCAGTCGTCCTGATCGAGCTGGCGCGAGAGGATGGCGGAGAATTCCCCGGCAAACCCTTCCAGCCGCGTAATGATCCGCTGCAGATCGTTGGAGAATTTGTTGTAGGCGACAACCGCCGGAATGGCCGCAACAAGGCCGAGGGCGGTAGCGAACAGCGCCTCCGCGATACCCGGCGCGACAACGGCGAGGCTGGTGTCTTTCGTGGCGGCGATCGACTGGAAGCTGTTCATGATGCCCCAGACCGTGCCGAACAGGCCGAGAAACGTCGCCGTCGAGCCGACCGTCGCAAGGAAGCCGAGATATTTTTCCAGCCGTTCCACCTCGCGGTCGATGGTCACTCGCATCACCTGATGGATGCGCGCCTGCAACCCGGTATGAGTATGCTTGCCAAGGCCCCTCTCGGTCGAGCGGGACCATTCCTTCATCGCGGCGGCGAACAGCATTGCCAGCGGATTGTCGGGACTGGAGCCGACGCGGCGATGCAGATCCTCCAGATTGCCGCCGGACCAGAATTCATTCTCGAAATCGTCCGCATCGGCCGTGATCCGCCGAAAGCGGATAATCTTGTCGATAATAATCGCCCAACTCCAGAAAGACGCCAAAATCAGCACGATCATGACGATCTGCACAACAATATCCGCCTGCACAAACAGGCCGATCATCGATAAATCATGAGCCTCGCCCCCCATCTGGGAGACCACAATTGCATCGTTTTCCATTTACTCTTCCCTGGCTAAAGTCTTCGCTCGCAAAGCCGAATTGCCCAATATCGCATTAAACTTTTCATTTATGGCAGAAGAAAGACGCTGCGGCCGCCCTTCCGTATCCAGGCAGGCGACCCGCACTTTCGTCTCCACCAGACGTTCCTCGCCGCGGTTGATATCCTGCCGCATATGCAGGGACGCACCCCGCAAATCCGTCACCGTCGTGACGACCTCCAGTTCATCCTCCATCCGCGCCGGACGGAGATATTCGATTTCGCAGGCCCGGACGACGAAATTCGCCCCCTCCTCCACCATCATCGCCTGCTGGTTGATGGCCAGTCCGCGCAGCATGTCCGTGCGCGCCCGTTCGGTGAACTTAAGATAGTTCGCGTAATATACAATACCGCCCGCATCCGTATCCTCCCAATAGACGGACAGCGGAAAGATATGCCGCGTTCCGTCGGTACTGCTTTCGAACCGACCGAGCATTCTGGGGTCAGTCATCGGGCTTCTCTTCCTCGATCAGCGACAGCTGCTCGCTCACCGACTTGGGGAAGGCAAGGCCGAGATGGTCAAAGGCAGCCTTCGTCAGCAACCGCCCGCGCGGGGTCCGTTGCAGAAAGCCTTGCTGGATCAGATAGGGCTCGATAATATCCTCGATCGCATCGCGCGGCTCGGAGAGTGCCGCCGAAAGCGTCTCCACCCCGACCGGCCCGCCGCCAAAATCATGGGCGATCCGCCCGAGATAGCGCCGGTCCATGCTGTCCAGCCCGCGCTTGTCGACCTCCAGCCGGTTGAGCGCCGCATCGGCCTTGACCGCATCGACAAGATCGGAGCCAGCCACGGCCGCAAAATCCCGGACCCGGCGCAAAAGCCGCCCGGCAACGCGGGGCGTACCCCGGCTGCGGCGGGCAATCTCGATCGCGCCGTCCTCGCTCAAATTCAGGCCGAGCACCCGGGCGCCACGGGCAACGATCAGTTTCAACTCGTCCGGCTCATAAAAATTCATCCGGAGCGGAATGCCGAAGCGCTCGCGCAGCGGTGTCGTGATCAGGCCCGAGCGCGTCGTCGCGCCGACCAGCGTGAAGGGCGGCAAGTCAATCCGCACGGAGCGGGCCGCCGGCCCCTCCCCGATGATCAGGTCGAGGTGGAAATCCTCCATCGCCGGATAGAGAATTTCCTCCACCGCCGGGCTCAGGCGATGAATCTCGTCAATGAACAGAACGTCATTCTTCTCAAGATTGGTGAGCAGCGCCGCGAGGTCGCCCGCCTTGGTGATGACCGGCCCGGCAGTGGCGCGGAAATTCACCCCGAGCTCCCGCGCGACAATCTGCGACAGGGTCGTCTTGCCAAGACCCGGCGGTCCGAAAAACATCACATGGTCAAGGGCTTCGCCGCGTGACTTCGCCGCCTGGATGAAGACGCTCAAATTCTCGCGGACCTGCTTCTGGCCGATGAAATCATCAAGCACCTGCGGGCGGAACTGGGTTTCGATATCGTCCTGACCGCTGGCGGCGGCGCTGACAAGCCTCTCTTCACTCATGCGGCAAGCTCCTTCAGTCCGGCGGTGATCAGGGCTTCAACGGTGGCATCGGGGCCAAGGGCGCGCGCGGCGGCAGCCACGGCCCCGAAGGCGTCCGCCCGGCCATAGCCGAGATTGACGAGCGCCGAGACTGCATCTCCGGCGGCGCCCTGCGCGGGTTTCGGCGCCGATGAACTCACTTCTGCATTGAAGGCGACGGGACCGAGGTCCATTTTCGCGACCTTGTCCTTCAGTTCCGCCGTGATCCGGCCCGCGACCTTGGGACCGACGCCGGACACACGGGTAAGCGCCGTCTTGTCCTGGGCGGCGACGATCTGCGTCAACTCATCCCCGGCATAAAGAGAGAGGATACCGAGCGCGACGCGCGCGCCGACCCCCTGCACAGTCTGCAGAAGCAGAAACCACGCCCGCTCCGCCACGCCGTCAAAGCCGTAGAGATGAATATGATCCTCGCGCACATGGGTTTCGATATGAAGGCTGACGATCCCCCCCGCCTCCGGCAGGTTGCGGAGCGTGCGGCCGGAGCAGAAGACGAGGTAGCCGACGCCGCCGACATCGATGACTATCCAGTCTTCTCCGACGCTATCGAGCTTTCCGGTCAGCTTCGCGATCATCCGGCCCGTCCTGCCATCATGGTGGCTTTTCCAAGGTTGCGCCGGCTGCCCGCATAATGGGCATGGCAGATGGCGACGGCGAGCGCATCCGCCGCATGTTCATTGGCGATTACGCAGCCGGGCAGCAGCATGCCGACCATGGCATGGATCTGTTGCTTCCCGGCATGACCCGCGCCGACCACGGATTTCTTGATCTTGTTGGGGGCATATTCCTCAACCTGCAGGCCATGCAGCGCCGGAACCAGCAAGGAAATACCGCGCGCCTGACCGAGTTTCAGGGTCGAGACAGGGTTCTTGTTGACGAAGGTTTCCTCAACGGCGGCTTCAGCGGGCTGCCAGTCGGCGATGACTTTCACAATGCCATCATGGAGTTGCACCAGACGCCGCGACAGGTCCAGCGTGCCGTCAGAGGAAATCGCGCCATTGGCCAGATGGCGAAGGGAGTTGCCCTCTGCCTCGATGATCCCCCAGCCGGTGTGGCGAAGCCCCGGATCCAGCCCCAGTAAACGCATAATAAAACTACTACCCTTTGTAAGAGTTACCCGTCCAGTTTCTCCATGATTTCTTCGGGAATGTCAAAATTGGCCGAAACCTTCTGCACATCGTCATTGTCTTCCAGCACATCCACCAGCTTGAACAGGGAATTGGCCAGCTCTTCCGTTTCCACCGGGATGGTGTTCTGCGGCTTCCAGACGACACCCGCCTCCTGCGGGGAGCCAAATTTCTCCTCCAGCGCGTCGCGGACGTCGTTGAAATCCTCCATCGCGCAGGTCACGTCATGGATTTGTCCGTCGCTTTCGACATTCTCGGCGCCCGCTTCCAGCGCCGCTTCGAACATCTCGTCGGCATCAATATTCTCTGCAGGAAAGATAACCTGGCCGATGCGGTCGAACATGAAGGAAACGGAGCCTGTCTCGCCCATCGTACCGCCGGACTTGGCGAAGGCCGCGCGCACATCGGCAGCAGTTCGGTTGCGGTTATCGGTCAGCGCTTCGACAATGATGGCGACGCCGCCGGGACCATAGCCTTCATAGCGGATTTCTTCGTAGGTTTCCGCATTCCCCTCGCCGGAGGCACGTTTGATTGCCCGGTCGATATTGTCGTTGGGCATATTATCGCTGCGGGCGGCGGAAATCGCGCCGCGCAGACGCGGGTTCATGGCCGGGTCCGGCAGGCCGGATTTCGCCGCCACGGTCAGTTCGCGGATATGCTTGGCAAAGATCTTGGCCCGCTTTTTATCCTGCGCACCCTTTCGGTGCATAATGTTCTTGAATTGGGAATGTCCCGCCATGTCTCGATCTCTTGGTCCTGATACGGTTGCTTACGATGTTTGATGGTCCGCCGTTTGTAACCGATCCTCCGCCAAGAGGCACGTCCTTTTTGCATCGCCGCTTATGGTTAATCGATTACGGGCCAATGCTCCATCAGACGGCCGCCGACCCGGAGCGGGGAAATATATTTCGCAAGGCCGGTTTTGTCATCCGTTTCCACGAAAATACCGCAGGCCGTCCCGGGGCCGAGCGCCGGAGTGAACCGCCCGGCCGGAATTTTCCGGGTAAAGCGACGTAACGGCTCCTCCGTGTCCATGCCGATCACCGAATTATAATCGCCGCACATCCCGGCATCGGTCTGATAGGCGGTACCGCCCGGGAAAATCTGCGCATCCGCCGTCGGGATATGGGTATGGCTGCCGACCACCATGGAGACACGGCCGTCGCAATAATGCCCCATGGTCATCTTCTCGGAGGTGATCTCGCCATGAATATCGACAAGGATCGCGTCATATTTTTTCATGAGCGGGTTTCCGGCAAGCAGTTTATCGACGGCGGCAAAGGGATCGTCGAGCGGGTCCATGAACAGCCGCGCCATCACCTGCATGACCAGGATGCTCTTGCCGCGGCGGGTCTTGAACGCGCTTGCGCCGCGCCCCGGCGTATCCTTCGGATAGTTGAGCGGGCGGATCATGCGCGCGTCCTTTTCCAGATAGGGCATGATCTCTTTCTGGTCGAAGCTGTGATTGCCAAGAACGATGCAGTCCGCCCCGGCGTCATAGAACTCGGCGGCGATTTTCTCGGTGATCCCGAAGCCGCCCGCCGCGTTCTCGCCATTGACGACAACGAAATCCGTTGCCAGCCGCTTGCGGATTTCCGGCAGCCTCTCGATGAGAACCTCCCGGCCCGACCGGCCCACCACATCCCCGAAATACAGGATTTTCAAACTATTTTCCTAACATACTGCTCAGTCACAACCCAGTCGAGCCGATGGTCATAGCGATCGGTGACAACCTTCGCCACCTCCTGCGCCGCATAGGCATAACCAACCGCCGCGCAACTCCCCTCCCGTTTCAGCTTCTCTAGGGTGCGGTCATAAAAACCGCCACCATAGCCCAGTCTATAGCCCGCGGCGTCAAAGGCAAGCATCGGCGTGATCACCAGCGTCGGTGTGACAAAGGGAGCGGATATTGCCGGGATCAGCACCTTGAAGGCGCCGGGCTCCAGCACCGTGTCCGGCTCCCACTTCCGAAAGGCGAGCGGATGATCTTTCTTCTCGACAACAGGAAGCGCGCAATTGACCCCACGCTCATGCAGCGCATGAAGCAGCGGCCGCGTATCGAGCTCGCTGCCAAGCGGCCAGTAGAGGGAGACCGTTTCTCCCGCCAGCGTCGGAAATGTGTCCAGGAACCGGGCGGCTGCCTGATCGCCGGCGCTCTCCGTCTCCATCTCTGCCCGAGCCGCAAAGGCCGCGTCGCGCTGGGTCTGTTTCTGCTGAGGGAGGGATAAGGTCACGAACGGATTTTCATCAATCGCCGGTAAAAAAGAAGATGCTGCACCAACATAGCCGTCGACGCGTGGAAATCTCTGTGGCCTGACAAGTCAGGTGGGCGCCGGTATGATAGGACCACGGTCCAGTCAGGGATCAGCTCCCAGGATTTCGTTATTGGCCCCAGGATGTCATTCGTCTAACGCACAAGCCAGTGCAGCACAGCTCATTTAAGCGCTTTCAAGCTTTTGTGCAATAGCCTCGATTTTTTCTGCCCAGGCCTCCTCGGAGGCGCTGTTATCGCCCGTCTCCGCGTCCTCGCGCAGCTTCTCGATGGTTTCATAGGCCTGCGACAGGTCATCGGCGATCAGCAGGGAGGCCATCATCAGCAGCTGTCCCTCGCTCGCATTGCCGACCGATTCCGAGAGGTCCTGCACTTTTTTATCGACGAATTCCGCCAGATACTCCAGATGCTGCTCCTCCCCGTCGCCGCAGACGATGGGATAGGCGCGGCCGTTTACCTTGACTGTGAGTGATCCCATTTCTACTGCTCCAATAACATGCTGAGCTGATCGATGGAGTTATCGAGGCGGCCGGAAACGGTCTGCGTCTTGCGTTTCAGCGCCTCGTATTTCCCGCGCAACGCGTCCAGTTCGGCTTTCAGCGCTGCATTTTCCGCCGCCAGATCGGAGCCGACGGCCACTTCTGCCGCGCTGTTGCGGTTCTGGAGGGCGCCTGCGGCAGCCTTTTCCAGCCGGGCAATCGCGGCGTCAATTCTCGATTCGCTGTTCTGCTCGTTCCCCATCAGTCCATTCCACACTGTTTATGGTCAGTTACCGGAAATCCTTCACCTTTGACAATACGATCATGCCGTAATGCTCGTCAACCTAATTGGTTGCCTCACTTTTTCCGCAATTCCCGCCGTTTCCGTGAACTAAGCGGTTGACGTGGTGCGGATTGGGCGGCATCTTCCCCCCGATTCCGTAATGAATGCCTTTTGACCGGCAATTCCGGATGCCGCTGTGCCCGCCCGGCAAGAGCGGTTCTGATCCCGGAATGACATGGCAACTGGAGACATTGTAAAACCACCCGAAGACGGGCACCAGTAATCTGAATACATATCCCGTGTGATCGTCCCGTACCTTGCCGGACATGGCACCGGGAACAATATAGATGGATTTTCTGGTGGATGGAGATGAGCCAAGTATGAATGAAATCGGGCTTAAGTCGTCAACGAACTCAAGCGAACATAACGATATGGCGAATGCCATTCGCGCCCTGTCGATGGACGCGGTCCAGGCCGCCAATTCCGGGCATCCCGGTATGCCGATGGGCATGGCTGATGTGGCCACGGTCCTGTTCTCCAAATTTCTGAAATTCGATCCGGCCAAGCCGGACTGGCCCGATCGCGACCGCTTCGTGCTATCTGCCGGTCATGGATCGATGCTGCTCTATTCACTGCTGTATCTCACCGGCTACAAGGATATGACGCTGGAAGAGATCAAGAATTTCCGCCAGCTCGGTGCAAAAACCGCCGGTCATCCGGAATTCGGCCATGCACACGGGATCGAGACGACGACCGGCCCGCTCGGCCAGGGACTGGCCATGGCCGTCGGCATGGCGCTCTCGGAAAAGATGCAGGCCGCACGCTTCAAGGACATCGTCGATCACTATACCTATGTGATCGCCGGTGACGGCTGCCTGATGGAAGGCATCAGCCATGAAGCGATTTCCTTCGCCGGCCATCTCGGCCTTGGCAAGCTGATCGTGCTGTGGGACGACAACTCCATCAGCATCGACGGCGCGACCGAGCTCGCAGTTTCCGATGATCAGGAAAAACGCTTTGAGGCGGCAGGCTGGGACGTGCATGCGGTCGACGGTCATGACGCCGAGGCAATCGAGGCCGCCATCAAGGCCGCGCAGAAAAGTAGCAAGCCATCGATGATCGCCTGCCGCACCACCATCGGCTTTGGCGCCCCGAACAAGCAAGGCACCTCCGGTGTCCATGGCGCGCCGCTTGGTGAAGATGAAATCGCCCTCGCCCGGACCGAGCTCGGCTGGCCCCACGCGCCCTTTGAAATTCCGAACACGATCCTTGATAAATGGCGTTGTGTCGGCACCAAGGGCGCCCGCCTCTCCGCCGCTTGGGAAAAGAGCTTCAAGGCGCAGCCCGGAGACGTGCAGGAAACTTTCAACACCGCGATCGCCGGGAACCTGCCGCCGGAGCTTGAGGATGCAATTATCGATTACAAGCGCCGCCTGAGCGAAGAGGCCCCCGGTTGGGCGACCCGCAAATCCAGTCAGGAGGCGCTCAAGGTCATCAATGACAAGATCACCTGCACCGTTGGCGGTTCCGCCGACCTGACAGGCTCAAACCTGACGCTGACATCGCAGCTTGAGCCGATCACGCCGGAAGATTTCTCCGGCCGCTACATCTATTACGGTGTGCGCGAATTCGGCATGGCCGCGATCATGAATGGCATGGCGCTGCACCGGGGCTTCATTCCCTATGGCGGCACCTTCATGGTGTTCACCGATTACGCTCGTCCGGCCATCCGCCTCTCCGCCCTGATGGAGCAGCGGGTGATCTATGTGATGACCCATGATTCCATCGGCCTTGGCGAAGACGGCCCGACCCATCAGCCGGTCGAGCATCTGGCGGCCCTCCGGGCGATGCCGAACCTCAATGTCTTCCGCCCGGCGGATGCAGTGGAAACGGCGGAATGCTGGCTGCTGGCGCTGCAGGCGGCCAAAACCCCGTCGATCCTGTCGCTCAGCCGTCAGGGACTGGAGCTGGTCCGCAAGACCCACACAGCGGACAATCTCTGTGCCAAGGGCGCTTATGAGCTCGCCGGATCGAACCTGGAGACGAAAGTCAGCCTGTTCGCCTCCGGCTCCGAAGTCTCCATTGCGCTGAAAGCCCAGAAAATGCTGGAAACCGAAGGCATCGGAACCCGCGTCGTTTCGGTTCCCGCCTGGGAATTATTCGAAAAACAGGACGATGCTTACAAAAAAGAAACACTTTGTCCTGATACTGTGCGCATTGCCGTCGAGGCAGGCTGCGACATGGGCTGGGAAAAATTCACCGGTCCGGACGGCGGCTTTGTCGGCATCAACAGTTTCGGTGCGTCCGCGCCTGCGGACAAACTCTATGAACATTTTGGCATTACCGCCGAGGCCATCGTCGCCGCGGCAAAAGACAGGCTTTAATTGGGCCGATAACGGCCGGCGGTCACGGGACCCCGGTAATCAGGAGTAGAAGAAAATGACTGTTCGTGTAGCAATTAACGGATTTGGACGGATTGGACGAAATATCCTGCGGGCGATTTATGAATCGGGCCGTACGGACATCGAAGTTGTCGGCATCAATGACTTGGGTTCGGTCGAAGCCAACGCCCATCTTCTGAAGTATGACAGCGTGCATGGCCGCTATCCCGGCACTGTAACGGTTGACGGCGACACCATCGACCTCGGCCGCGGTCCGATCAAGGTGACCGCGGAACGCAACCCGGCCGACCTGCCCTGGGGCGACCTCGGTGTCGATATCGCCTTCGAATGCACAGGCATCTTCACCAAGCGCGACGCCGCCGCCAAGCATCTGGAGGCAGGCGCGAAAAAGGTTCTCATTTCCGCCCCCGGCACCGATGTCGACCTGACCGTCGTTTACGGCGTCAACCATGACAAGCTGACGAAGGATCATACGGTCGTTTCCAACGCGTCCTGCACCACAAACTGCCTGGCTCCGGTCGCGCAGGTACTCAACGAGAGTGTCGGCCTCGTGCATGGTTTCATGACCACCGTACATGCCTATACAGGCGATCAGCCGGTGCTCGATACCCTGCATTCCGATCTCCGCCGCGCCCGCGCCGCCGCCATGTCGATGATCCCGACTTCCACCGGCGCCGCCAAGGCTGTCGGTCTGGTGCTGCCGGAACTCGCCGGCAAGCTCGACGGCACTTCGGTCCGGGTTCCGACACCGAATGTCTCGATGATCGACCTCACCTTCGTTGCCGGTCGCTCAACCACCAAGGAAGAAATCAACGACGCCATCACCAAGGCCGCCAATGGTCGCCTGAAAGGCGTTCTCGACGCCAACAGCGATCCGGTCGTCTCCATCGACTTCAACCACAGCCCGGCGTCCTCGACTTTCGATCTGACCCAGACACAGGTGATCGACGGAACCTTCGTGCGTGTCCTGAGTTGGTATGACAACGAGTGGGGCTTCTCCAACCGCATGAGCGACACGGCGATCGCCATGGCAAACGCGAAGTAAGAAGCAAGAAGAAGTAACGGACGGAGACGAGACGTATGGTCGATTTCAAGACCCTTGATGATCTGGATGCCAGCGGCAAGACCGTTCTGGTGCGGGTCGATCTGAACGTGCCGGTGGAAAATGGCAAGATTGCCGATTTCACCCGCATTGACCGGATCCGGCCTACCCTGGACGAACTTGCCGACAAGGGGGCGATCGTCCTGCTGCTCAGCCATTTCGGCCGGCCCAAAGGCAAGGCCGTGCCGGAAATGTCTCTCCGTCCGATTGC
>PAKP01000023.1 GCA_002706985.1 Sneathiella sp.
ATCCGATTGAGGCGATGGCGGAGCTCTGTACGTTCAGCTTCGATTGGTTTGAGACGCATCCGGAATTCATGGCCATCCTGAATGAGGAAAATCTGCATGGCGCCGTGCATGCGAAGTCCAGCGATTCCGTCCTGACACTGAACATGCCGCTGGTCGATATCATTTCGAAAGTCCTCGAGAGAGGGGTGAAGGAGGGATATTTCCGCCCCGATGTGGACCCGGTCGAGCTTTATATCTCCATCGCCGGTGTCTCCTATCTCTATTTTTCGAACATGCATACCCTGTCGGAAATATTTGGCCGCGACCTCTCGTCGCGCGGGGAGCTGGACAAACGGCGCCACCATGTCGTGGAGGTTATCCTCGGATATCTTTGCCACCCGGATACACAACCGCCGGTCCCCACCGGCAAATCAAGGAAATAAGAGAATGCGTATTGATGATATTCCGGAACAAACCCTGTCTGTATTCAGACGTGGCGGCGTGATCCCGGCGCAACCCCTTGCGCTTAACAGCAAACGTGAACTCGATCCCCGGCGGCAGCGGGCGCTGAGCCGCTATTATCTTGATGCTGGATCGGCGGGCATTGCGGTCGGGGTGCATACGACCCAGTTCGCCATTCGCGACGTCGGGCTGTATGAGCCGGTTCTGAAACTCGCGGCAGAGGAAGCGAACAGCTGGGTTGATCGGACACCATTCATGGTCGCCGGGGTTGTCGGCAAGACCGAACAGGCCCTGACCGAAGCCAAAATGGCAAAATCCCTTGGCTATCACGCCGTTCTTTTGGGGCTTGCGGCGCTCAACAATGCCAGTGTCGATGAACTGGTGGCGCATTGCCGGAAAGTTGCCGATGTCATGCCGGTCGTCGGGTTCTATCTGCAGCCGGCTGTAGGCGGGCGCAACCTGCCGTATGAATTCTGGAAGCGGTTTGCGGAGATCGAGAATGTCGTCGGTATAAAAATGGCGCCGTTCAACCGCTACAAAACCCTCGATGTGGTGCGCGGCGTCGCTGATGCTGGCGCGAAGGATCGCATCACCCTCTATACCGGCAATGATGATCATATCGTTGGTGACCTGATGACGCCCTTTCCTGTCCGGATTAACGGCCAGACGGAGACAATGAATATCGTTGGCGGGTTGCTTGGCCATTGGTCCGTCTGGACCCGTAAGGCAGTGGAGCTGGTCGAGGAAGTCTCCGCTATCCGTGGGCAGGAAACGGTGTCTGCCTCTTGGTGGACCCGGGATGCCGCGGTAACCGATAGCAACGGTGCTTTCTTCGATGCGGCGAATGATTATGTCGGCGTGATCGCCGGACTACATGAAGTGTTGCGGCGGCAGGGACTTCTGGAAGGAATCTGGTGTCTTGATCCCGACGAAGACCTGGGGCCGGGGCAGCTTGCGGAAATTGACCGTGTGTACAAATCATACCCTGAACTGAATGACGATGACTTTGTCCGGCAGAATCTCGACAGATGGCTGGCGAACTGACGCTTAATTGGTTTCGAGAGCTCGAAACACAACGGATTTGACTGAAAGGAATATTTGAATGGAACGCAGGATTGGGATCATCATGCATGGGGTCACGGGCAGAATGGGGATGAACCAGCATCTGATCCGCTCCATTCTGGCCATTCGCGCCGAAAAGGGGATGCCGCTGCCGAACGGTGACCGGTTGATGCCGGATCCCATTCTGGTCGGCCGCAATGCCGCGAAGGTGGAGCATCTGGCGAAAGAGCATGGCGTTGAGCGCTGGACGGATAATCTTGATGAGGCCCTGGCTAATCCGGACGACACGATTTTCTTCGATGCAGGCTCCACGCAGATGCGGGCCGAGCTCCTGAAAAAAGCGATTGCGGCGGGCAAACATGTATATTGCGAGAAGCCGATTGCCGATAACCTCGACGTCGCGCTCGATCTTGCGCGCACGGCGGAGGCGGCTGGCGTTAAGAATGGAGCCGTGCAGGACAAGCTCTGGCTGCCGGGGCTGCTCAAGCTGAAACAGGCCATCGATAATGGCGCGCTCGGACGCATCCTCGATGTCCGGATTGATTTCGGATACTGGGTGTTTGAAGGCGACTGGACACCGGCGCAGCGCCCCTCCTGGAATTACCGCAAGGAAGACGGCGGCGGGGTGATCCTCGATATGATGTGTCACTGGCGCTATGTCATTGACAATCTGTTCGGCGATGTCAGTTCGGTCGTTTGCCGCGGGGCCATCCATATCCCGGAACGCTGGGATGAGAATGGCGATCGCTATGACGCCACGGCTGATGATGCGGCCTATGCGATTGTCGAGCTGAAAAACGGTGCAGTTGTCCAGATTGCCAGCAGCTGGTGCACGCGTGTCCGCCGGGATGATCTTGTTACCTTCCATGTCAATGGCACTCATGGCTCCGCCGTGGCGGGTCTGACCGACTGTCGCATCCAGTCGCGGGAGACGACGCCGAAGCCGGTCTGGAATCCCGATGAGAAGCAGAAAATGAATTTCTTCGATGACTGGCAATTGATCCCGGAGAGGGAGCCGTTCAATAACGCCTTCAAGGCACAGTGGGAATTGTTCTTGCGCCATGTCGTTCTGGACACGCCGTTCCGCTGGACCCTGATGGAAGCCTGCAAGGGGGTGCAGTTTGCGGAACTCGCGCTCAAAAGCTGGGACGAGAAACGCTTTATCGATGTTCCGGAACTGGGGAAATAAGCCGATGACCAGCCTGATCCTGCCGGCACTGGATGGGAAGACCGAACGCTACAGCCTGACCGGCTCACCGGTGGAGCAGCCAAAAGCATCCGGTACGCGCAACCGCGTTGCCTATGCGGCGGCGCATGTCGTGGCCGATCCTTTTGCGGATAACGATCCCTGGCTCAAGCCCGCGATCGACTGGGACCGGACAATCGCCTATCGGCGGCATCTCTGGGATCTGGGCTTCGGGGTTGCCGAGGCAATGGACACGGCGCAGCGCGGTGGCGGTCTGCACTGGGCGGAGAGCCTCGAGTTGATCCGCCATGCGTTGGCGGCAGCTGGACCCGAAGATAAAATCGCCTGCGGCTGCGGGACGGATCATCTCGATCCGGCGGCGACCAAATCGCTCGATGAGGTGATTGCGGCCTATGAAACCCAGATCGAAGCCATTGAAAAGCTCGGCGGCAAGCTCGTCCTTATGGCGAGCCGGGCACTGACCAAGGTGGCAAAAGGGCCGGAGGATTACGCGAAGGTCTATGATCGTCTCCTTTCTCAGGTGCGGGAGCCGGTGCTTATCCATTGGCTCGGTGATATGTTTGATCCTGCCTTGAAGGGATATTGGGGATCGGAAAATCTCGATACCGCCATGGATAGCTGTCTTGGAATCCTTGAAAATAACGCCGCAAAGGTGGAAGGGATTAAAATCTCCCTCCTCGACGATCAGAAGGAAATCAAGATGCGCCGCCGGTTGCCGGAAGGGGTGAGCATGTATACCGGCGATGATTTCAACTATCCGGCCCTGATCAAGGGTGATGAGCAGGGATACAGCCATGCGCTGCTTGGTATTTTCGATGTGATCGCACCTGTCGCGGCGGCGGCGCTCGGGCATCTGGCAGCGGAAGAAACAGCGGAATATGACCGGCTGTTCGCGCCGACGGTTCCGCTCTCGCGCCATATCTTCAAGGCGCCGACGAATTTCTACAAGACCGGTGTCGTGTTCATGGCCTATCTCAATGGTCATCAGGATCATTTCACCATGATCGGAGGTCAGGAGAGTGCCCGCTCCACCCAGCATCTGGCCGAGCTTTTCCGTCTGGCGGATAAGGCCGGTCTCTTCGCCGATCCTGATCTGGCGGCGGCGCGCTGCACCGCTGTCATGTCGGTGAGAGGGATTGCGCAATGAGCAAGGCTCGTCCGATTACGGATCATTCCCGCCTCTCCATCAACACGGCGACGACGCGCGCGCAATGGACCCTCGCGCAGGCGATTGACGGCTATGCGCGAGCCGGTGTCGGCGGTATTTCCCCCTGGCGGGACCAGATTGCGGAAATGGGCCTTGCCAATGCGGCAAAGGCCATCCGGGACGCGGAACTGACCGTGACCGGTGTCTGCCGCGGAGGCATGTTCCCTTGGGCAGATGGGGCAGGCAGGCTTGCCATGCTCGACGATAATCGCCGGGCCATTGAGGAAGCCGCGACCTTACAGGCGCAATGTCTGGTGCTGGTCGTTGGCGGATTGCCGGCGGGATCAAGGGATCTCGCCGGAGCCCATGCCATGGTGGAGGAGGCAATCAACACGCTTCTGCCCGAAGCCCGCGCCGCCGGGGTGAAGATGGCCATTGAACCCCTACATCCCATGTATGCGGCGGACCGCGCCTGCGTCAACACCATGGGTCATGCTCTGGATATCTGTGATCGTGCGGGGGAGGGGATCGGTGTGGCGGTCAACGTCTATCATGTCTGGTGGGATACCGAATTGCAGAAACAGATCAAGCGCGCCGGAAGGGAGCGTCTGCTCGCTTTTCATGTCTGTGACTGGCTGGTGCCGACGCGGGACTTGCTCATGGACCGGGGAATGATGGGCGACGGCGTGATCGATATTCCGCTGCTGCGCGGCTGGGTTGAGCAGTCAGGCTACGACGGCTTTCACGAGGTTGAGATTTTCTCGGAACTCGACTGGTGGAAGCGGGACCCGGACGAGGTTGTTGAGGTCTGCAAGGAACGCTCCCTGACGGTTGTCTGATTTAACGGTGGGTTCAATTGCGGCTCAGTCGCGCACCCGCAGGCCTTCCAGAAATATTGCGAGGAAATTATTGGCAATCTCCGCATAGTCATCGCGATCTCCCTCGCCATGCCAGTGCGGGACCCAGTTGAACGCGCCGAACAGGGCGGCGGCAGCGAATTTTGGCTCGCACGGGACGATGGTTCCATCCGCAACTCCCTGCTCGATCAGTTCGCGGACTGTCCGGTCGAGCGCGCGCCGCCCGCTGTGGAGTATTTTCTGGCTGTCGTTTGACAGTACCCGATCCTTCGACAGGACAAGGCAGGCGCCAAATTCGTTGGAGAGCAAATCCATATAGCTCCGCATGACGATAGCCAGCCGATCCAGGGGCGGCATATCCAGATTCTTGCTGTTATCCGTGGCTTCCTGCATGAACTCAAGTGCGAGCCGGCTGCATTCGAACAGGATGTCATCTTTATTTTTGACATAATAATAAAGCGTCCGCTTGGAGACATTCAACTCGGAGGCAATATCGTCGAGCGATGTCCGGTCAAATCCGCGGGCATTGAAGAGCCGTGCCCCGGTGCGCAGAACCGCCATGCGTTTCTGCTCTCGCGGATCGTCCCTGTTCAAAGTTACGTCAGTCCAAACCATCGTCCCTGCCTTGTCTCTTCAGCGTTATCAGTTATCCCCTAAACAACCGCGCCCCTTAGGGCAAGCCATAAAGTCCGATCAGTATAGACCATTTATATTGACGTGTAACCCACTAGTGGGTTACATTGCAAAAAAATTGAAATCCTGACCTCGAAGTATATCAAAAACAGATCGATCCAGGGCCCGGTAAAGATTTTAATGGGAGATAAAATCATGCAGCTAACATCAACGATAAGACGGGCGGCCCAGGCGAACCCGACGGCTATGGCAACGATCTACAAGGATCGTCAGCATAGCTGGTCAGAGTTCGTAACGCGTACGGCGAAGCTGGCGGGCGCACTTCAGAAAGTCGGTATGAAGCCCGGAGACCGGGTCGCCATGCTGGCGCTCAATTCAGACCGTTATCTCGAGTATGTCTTCGGTGTCCTGTGGGGCGGCGGCGTTATCGTTCCGATGAACTTGCGCTGGTCACCGGCGGAGAATGCCTATTCGATTGATGATTCCGGCACAGAGATCTTGCTGGTGGATGAAAATTTCGCCGGTATCGTTCCGGAAATTCAGGAAAAATCGAGCTGCCTGAAGACCTTGATTTTTGCAGGCGAGGGAGATACGCCGGAAGGCATGCTGAACTACAGCGACATTGTTGAGGCAGCCGCGCCGGTTGAAGATGCGGGCCGGGGCGGGGAAGACCTCGCAGGCATCTATTACACCGGCGGCACGACCGGGTTTCCGAAAGGCGTCATGCTCTCCCACCGGAGCCTTTATATCAGTAACCTGTCGAACTGCCGGGAATTCTGCATGCAGGACGGGGCCCGCTATCTGCATGCGGCGCCAATGTTCCATCTCGCCGATGGCGCAGGGTCGCTGGCGGCGACCTTTGCCGGCGGGACCCATATCATGATTCCAAGCTTCACTCCCGCTGGCATGCTTCAGGCGCTGCAGGATCATGGGCCGACTCATGTCCTGCTCGTCCCGACCATGATTCAGATGCTGGTGCGGGATCCCGACTTCGACAAGTATGATACTTCGTCCCTTGAGACGATTATGTACGGTGCGTCCGCGATCAGCGAAGCTGTCCTTGTCGAGGCGATGAGCAAGCTGCCGCAGACCAAATTCGTTCAGGCATATGGCCAGACCGAGCTCAGCCCCGTGGCAACAATCCTGGCGCCTGAATATCACACGCTGGAAGGGCCGAATGCTGGACGGCTTCGGTCCTGTGGCAAGGCCGTCGCCACCTGCGAGTTGAAGGTCGTGGGCGAGGACGGGAATGAAGTGCCGACCGGCACCGTCGGCCATATTGCGGTTAAAGGTCCGATCACGATGCTGGGGTACTGGAACAAGCCGGAGCAGACGGCGGAATCCTTCAAGGATGGCTGGGTCTATACCGGTGATGGCGGTTATCTTGATGAGGAAGGATTTCTCTATATCGCCGACCGGCTCAAGGACATGATCGTTTCCGGCGGTGAAAATGTCTTCTCCGCGGAAGTTGAGCAGGCCGTCACAAAGCATCCGGCTGTCGCCGAATGTGCCGCCATCGGCATCCCCAGTGACAAATGGGGAGAGAGCGTGCATGCCATTGTTATACTTCGGCCCGGTGCGTCAGCCACGGAAGAGGATATCATCAAGCATTGTCACGAACTGATCGCGGGATACAAATGCCCGCGCAGTGTAGAATTCCGCACTGAGCCAATGCCTTTGTCGGCGGCGGGCAAGGTGCTCAAGAAGGATTTGCGGGCTCCCTACTGGGGCGGCAAGGAACGGAACGTCAACTAGATTTTTATATAAACAGGAAAGAGACACATCATGGGTAAGAAAATAGTCGTTGCGGGCGTCGGCATGACGTCCTTTGTAAAGCCGGGACAGAACGAGGATTATCCTGTCATGGGCGCCAAAGCGATCAACATGGCGCTGGAAGATGCAGGCATCGAATATGACAAGATCCAGCAGGCCTATGCGGGCTATGTTTATGGCGACAGCACCTGCGGACAGCGTGTTCTGTATGAAGTCGGCATGACGGGCATTCCGGTTGTCAATGTCAACAATAACTGCTCCACCGGTTCCTCCGCCCTGTTCCTGGCGCGGCAGGCCGTTGAATCCGGTGCAGTCGATTGCGCCCTTGCTGTCGGGTTCGAGCAAATGACCCCCGGCGCCCTCGCGGATGTCTGGACTGATCGGCCGAGCCCGCTTGGCAAGTTCAACAAGCTGACGGATGAGCTGACGCAGGATTTTACCTCGCCAATGGCCCTGAAGATGTTTGGCGGCGCGGGAATAGAGCATCAGAAGAAATATGGTACGAAGAACGAAACCTTCGCGAAAATCCGTGCCAAGGCTAGCAAGCACGCTGTTCATAACGAGAAGGCTATCTTCCGGAAAGAAATTTCCGTCGAGGATGTTCTGGAATCACCCGTGGTGGCCGGTTTCCTGACGCGCCTGCAATGCTGTCCGCCGACATGTGGCGCAGGTGCGGCCATTGTCTGCACGGAAGAATTTGCGAAAAAACATGGCATCAATGCCGATGTCGTCATCGCCGGTCAGGCCATGACATCGGATTTCGCCTCGACCTTTGGCGATCATGACATGATGCGGGTTGTCGGCTATGACATGACCGCGGCGGCCGCCAAGAAAGTATATGAAATGAGCGGCGTCGGGCCGGGCGATATCGACGTGGTGGAGCTGCATGACTGCTTTACCGCAAACGAGCTGATTACCTATGAGGGGCTCGGTCTTGCTCGTGAAGGTGAAGCGGAAAAATTCATCTGGGATGGCGATAACACCTATGGCGGCAAGGTTGTCACTAACCCGTCCGGCGGATTGCTCTCCAAGGGACATCCGCTCGGCGCAACGGGCCTCGCGCAATGCTTCGAGCTGGTGAACCAGCTGCGCGGCAATCTCGGCAACCGGCAGGTCGAAGGCGCAAGAAATGCCCTTCAGCACAATCTCGGGCTTGGTGGTGCGTGCGTGGTGACGCTCTATCAGACTGCCTGAACCCTTCCTCCCACAGGGGCGTTTCGCTTCGGCGAAGCGCTCCTGACCCTCCATTAATGAGTTGAACTTATGATTGACCGCAGCCATATCGGGCGCGAATTCGGTGCCCACACGGCCGATATTGAAAAGGGCCGCCTCCGGTTTTTTGCAAAAGCCACCGGCGAGACCAATCCGATCTATTTTGATGAAGAGGCGACGAAAGCGGCGGGACTGCCGACCTTGCCCGCCCCGCCGACTTTCCTGTTCTCGATGGATATGGAAGTGCCGGATCCGTTTGAAATACTGTCGATCATGGATGTTGACCTCGGCAAGATCCTGCATGGCACCCAGGAATTCAACTATTTCAAGGATGTCTATGCCGGAGACACGATTTCCTTCAAATCCGAAATCACCGACATATTCGATAAAAAAGGCGGTGCGCTTGAATTCATCGTCAAGAAAACCGAGGCCACAAACCAGCATGGTGATGTCGTCGCAGAGATGACCCGCACCATTGTTGTCCGGAACGGATAGGGGGAAAGATGTCAGAAGTTACCTATGCATCCGTCAAGGTCGGCGACGTTATTCCGGCGTTGACGAAGGATGAAATTACCCGAACAACCCTCGGTCTGTTTGCCGGGGCCTCCGGTGATCACAACCCGATCCATATCGATATTGATTTCGCGCGGGCAGCGGGGATGGAGGATGTGTTCGCCCATGGCATGCTGTCCATGGCCTATCTTGCGCAGATACTGACAAACTGGGTGCCGCAGACTGCTTTGCGGAGCTATGCGGTTCGTTTTACCGCGATCACACATCTGAAAGACAGGATTAGATGTTCCGGGGAAATAACTGAAAAATTTGAAGAAAATGGTGAAACACGTGTTCGCATTTCTGTGCAGGCCGTCAATCAGGACGGCGATGTCAAGCTTGCGGGGGACGCCGTGGTCGCCCTTCCTTAATCCAACCAAACAGAGTTAGAAAAATGAAAAAACTAGAAGGAAAAGTCGCCTATGTAACCGGTTCAGGCCGGGGGATTGGCCGTGCCGTTGCCCTCAAACTGGCGCGCGAAGGCGCCAAGGTCGTGGTCAATGATCTGGATCAGGAGCCGGCCGATGAAGTGGTGGGCGCGATCGAGGCGCTTGGCGGAGAGGCGATTGCCGTTGTCGGCAGCGTGACGGACCCCGATTTTGCCGACGGGTTTATCAAGGCCGGGATCGAGGCTTTCAGCGGGGTGGATATCATCGTCAACAACGCGGGCTACACATGGGACGCCCTGGTGCACAAGATGGGCGATGAGCAGTTCGATGCAATGATCGATGTTCACCTGAAGGCCCCGTTCCGGGTTATCCGGGCGTCGTCCGGATTTATCCGCGCCGAGGCCGAAAAAGAGGCCGCAGAAGGCCGGGAGGTCTTCCGCAAGATTGTCAATATTTCCTCCATCGCCGGGACGGGCGGCAATGCGGGCCAGATCAATTATTCCTCGGCGAAGTCCGGCGTCCTCGGGATGACCAAGACCATGGCGAAGGAGTGGGGGCGGCTGAAGGTCAATGTCAACTGCGTTGCCTTTGGCTTCATCGAAACCCGCCTGACGGAAGCTTCGGACGAGAAGAAAACCATCGTTGTTGAGGGCAATGAAGTCGGCATCGGTATTCCGAAAAAGCTGGTGGCGGGCATGCAGATGATGATCCCGATGGGCCGCGCCGGAACGCCGGAGGAGGCTGCAGACGGTGTTTATCTCTTCTGCGCCCCTGAATCCAACTATGTCAGTGGACAAACCCTGATCG
Organism: Sneathiella sp.; assembly: GCA_002706985.1. Classification (GTDB taxonomy): domain Bacteria; phylum Pseudomonadota; class Alphaproteobacteria; order Sneathiellales; family Sneathiellaceae; genus Sneathiella. The sequence goes on from PAKP01000023.1 coordinate 10,081, forward strand.
TCGGCGGCGGCCTTACGATCTAGCGCAAATTAAAGGGGTATCACGATGGAATTTGAAGATATTTCGCTGGAGATTGCGGACGGTATCGCGAAAATCACGATGCGGCGTCCTGACAAGCTGAATGCCCTCCGGGACCAGACAGGGGATGAGTTGCAGGCCGCTTTCGATGTGGTCGAGAACGATCCTGACGTCCGCGTCGTCGTTTTCACGGGTGAGGGCAGGGCGTTCGGGGCGGGATATGATCTTTCCATCATCGAACCCGATGTCGTCCCGGACCTCGCCAAGGTTCTGGAGGAACATTTCAACCCGCTGACCGTGAAAATGCGGAAATCCCGCTTGCCGATCATCAGCGTTGTCAACGGGCCTTGCGCGGGGGCGTCCGTCGGGCTGGCGCTATCGGGCGATATCGTCATCGCCGGGAAATCGGCCTATTTTTATGAGCCTTTCGTCGGATTGGCGCTGACGCCCGATGCCGGGAATACGATCTTTCTGCCCCGTATCGTCGGCCGGATTCGCGCTGCCGGAGCCATGTTCCTCGGCGATCGGATTTCCGCGGAGGAGGCCCTGTCCTGGGGCATGGTCTGGCGAGTTTACGAAGATGAAGAGCTGATGGCCAAGGCAGACGAGATGGCGCAAAAGCTCAGCAGCCTGTCGCCGAAGTCGCTGGCCCATACGAAAAACCTGATCTATGAGGCATCGGAACCGGGATTATCCCGGCTTCTTGACCTGGAGCGCGATGCCCAGGGTGATGTGTGCAAGGGACCGGAAATGAAGGCCTCTATCGCACGGTTTTTTGCCTCCCGCCGATAGAAAACCCAAGAAAATTTAGTAAGCCGGCTTATTTCGGATCCCCCGGGATGAACGGGATATTCGATTATGAACCGGCTAAATTACTGTTGTTTCGACATAAAAATAAAAAATGAATCATAAATCATTTTTGTGTTGACTCGGAATACGTCTCTTCCTAGATTCATCGCACTTCAGGGAGAGTTCAGGCATCGCCTGCAAAGATAATTAACTGCAAAAGCAGCCAGTACAGATTTGGGAAATCTAGAAAGAGGGCAGAATGGAAAGCTATGTGTCTTTGCCGGAATTGGCGGGCGAAGAATATGTGCTCACGCGCGCAACGGCGCAGCGGTTTTTTGAAGAGGAAGTTGCCCCACATTATGCGGAATGGGAAAAACGCGGCTATGTAGATCGGGAGCTTTGGAAAAAAGCCGGATCGCAGGGCCTGCTCTGCACCATGATCCCCGAGGAATACGGCGGGATCGGCGGTAATTTTCTCCATGCAATGATTGTCGTGGAAGAGCTGGCAAGAAGCGAATGCGCGCTTCCGGGCTTCTTTACCCATTCCGACATTATCGTCCCTTACATCGCCCGACTGGGCACGGACGCGCAGAAGAAACAGTGGCTTCCGGGATGCGTTTCGGGTGAGGTTATCACCAGTATTGCTATTACCGAGCCCGGCGCGGGATCCGACATGAAGGGAGTGCATTTGCGCGCCCGAAAAGACGGAGATGACTGGATCCTGAACGGTCAAAAAACCTTTATCACCAATGGCTGGCTTGCCGACCTGATCATTGTGGTTGCCAACACCTCTCCGGATTCCGGATCGAAATCCAAGAGCCTGTTTCTGGTCGATACAAAGACCAAGGGGTTTGAGCGCGGACGCCTTCTCGAAAAGGTCGGCCAGAAAGCTCAGGATACGGCCGAGCTCTTCTTCGATGATGTCCGGGTGCCAGGCGATGCAATGCTTGGGGAAGAGGGGATGGGGCTCAAATATCTGATGCAGGAACTGCCGGTAGAGCGGCTGCTGGTGGGTGTCTGGGCGCAGGCCGTCGCCGAAACCGTGTTCGAGCGCACCTCTGACTATGTGTATGAACGAAAGGCCTTTGGCCAGTCGGTCGGCGACTTCCAGTCAACGAAATTCACGCTTGCGGATATCCGGACGGAACTGGAGGTGGGGCGTTCCTTCCTCAATGACTGCGCGAGCCGGGTTGTTCAGGGAAAATTGACCAGCGAAGTGGCGTCAATGGCCAAGATATGGCTGTCGGAAATGCAGGGCCGGGTAATAGATCGGAGTCTGCAACTGTTCGGTGGCTATGGCTATATGTGGGAATATCCGGTTGCCCGGGCCTTTGCCGATGCGCGTGCGCAGCGGATATATGGCGGTACCAATGAGATCATGAAGGAAATTATTTCCCGGGGCATTCAACAACGCAACGCGAAGTAATCTGGCGCAGGAGACTTGATGATGAATGACAAGGACAGTCTGGTGGAGTTTTGGGGTGGATACACCTCTCTCGCGACGTTGGTAAGAGGGCAGGCGGAAAAGACGCCGAACCAGCTGGCGCTGGTGGCGCGGTCCGCAAACGGCCATGAAGAGCGGCTCACCTATTCCCAACTGGTCTGGCAAGGTGAGAAATTTGCCCGGGCACTGATGGAAATCGGGGCAAAGGAAGGGGATCATATCGGCGTCCTTCTGGATAACAAATCTGCCTATGAGGCCATTATGACACTCTTGGCCTGTACGTTTGGCGGCATGGTGTGCGTGCCTGTAAATGCACGCTTCGCACAAGAGGAAATACTTCACGCGGTAACCCTTGCCGATACGCGTATTTTGATATGCGGCCAGGCCACGCTTTCCCGGGTAAGGGATATTCGGCCGGATGCATTCATTCTTGAGAATGTAGTTCTTGTTGGCGATGAGGTGACGGAGGATACACTCTCGTGGCGGGAGCTTTTCAATAAGGCGAAAGTTGTCGATGTCGACTGGCCAGAGCGTGGCCTCGATGATATTTCCGAAATTCTGTTCACATCCGGCACGACATCGCGGCCCAAGGCGGCATTGATGAGTAATCGAAGCGTCGTCGCCAGCGCCTATGGCTTTTCGCAGGCCATGAGTCTGGAGCCCGGAAGCGTGTATCAGAGCTTTTTCCCTTTTTTCACAACGGCATCTATTCGATGTCTCCTTTATCCGAGCTGGTTTGTCGGTGCCACGGCGATTGTCGATCCGGAACTGGACGTCATGGATATCCTGGCTCGCATGGAACGTGAGCGGACGACGACCTATATCGGTGTCCCGGCCTTTTACATTTTCCTGCTGGAAAAATATCGGGAAACATCGTTTGACCTGTCGTCACTTGAAATCATCGATGCGGGCGGCGCGGCGATGCCGGCCGAACTGACGCGCCGTTTGATAGAGACCTTTCCGAAGCTCGACGTGCGGCAAACCTATGGCCAGACCGAGGGTGGCCCATGCGGGACGGTTCTTGTTGGAAAAGAGGCACTGGCGCATATCGGGTCGGCGGGTACACCCTGGGCTCAGACCGAACTCCGCATTGTTGATGAGAATGGAAATAACGTCGGGCTAAATATTGTTGGCGAGATCGTTGTGCGGTCTCCGTCCGTCTTCTCAGGATATTTCAAGAATGAGGAGGCAACCCGCGAAACCCTGCAGGACGGATGGCTGTTTTCAGGTGATCTCGGACAGCTGGATGATGAGGGCTATCTCTTCGTTGTCGACCGCAAGAAGGATATGGTCATTCGCGGTGGCCTGAATATCGGCACCCAGGAAGTAGAGAGTGTGCTGCATCGATATGACGGCGTTGAAGAGGCAGCCGTGATCGGTGTGCCGCATGACAAGCTGGGGGAGGACCTGCTGGCGGTTCTGACGGTCGCATCAGGCGTGACCATAGACCCGGAAGCGATCCGGCAGTTCTGTGCAGATAAACTCGCGGATTTTAAAATTCCGCGGCGCTATGAAGTCATTTCCGAGATGCCACGCTCTCCCATGGGAAAAATACTCAAAACCGACCTTCGCGAACAATACAGCAAAGCTCTGGTGGATGCCTGATGTCGAGGAAGTTGTCTGATCTGTTATACATAAAAAATGAAAAATGATTCATAAATTAATACAGGAGTTCATATGAAGAAAGGCGCCTAACTCCCTTTGTGGGCGGGAGATTTATCAAGTCTAACCACATAAGAAAACGAAATGAAACTAACAAGGACAATGTCATGATTGGGAAAATCAAAGAGAATTTTAAACTTGGATTGATGGCGTTGACGATTCTATCGGCAACAACGGCAGCGGGAACAGCGTTGGCGGAAGACTATCCGGAAATGGACCTGCGACTGGCGCATTTTGTTCCTTCCAACACGGCGGGTGCAAACTGGGAGCAATGGTGGGCCGATGAAGTCGAGAAACGGTCAGGCGGCAAAATCAAGACCAAGATATTCTGGGCCGGCAGCATGGGTGGGCCGAAGGAAATCCTGAAATTGACCGGCACCGGTGCCGTACAGCTCGGCGCGACGGCACAGGGTTATTTCTCGCGTGAGATGCCGGTTGCCGGTAATGCCTCTCTTCTGCGGGTTCACCAGACCCCGGCGGATGCCGTTGATACATGGCGGCGCTGGCAGGAAGATCCGCAAACGAGAGAGGACATGGATAAGAACGGCGTGATCGGGCTTTACCATCAGGGAAGCAACCCGTATCGGTTGTTCTGCACGAAGCCGGTTGAAACACTTGCGGATATGAACGGTTTGCGTGTCCGGGTGCCGGGCGCCCCTTACTGGGTGGAATTTCTGTCGAAAGTCGGTGTTGTTCCTGTCTCAATTCCCTACAGTGAAATGTATGGCGCGCTTCAGAAGGGGACAGTGGACTGTACCTTCGCGGCGCATGAGCAGGCGATTTCGGGCAAGTTTTATGAAGTTGCCAAATATGCCATCGATCTGAACATGGGCGCCCAGCCTGTCTGGGGAATTTTCGTCAACAAGCAACTGTTCGAGCAGTGGCCGGAAAATGTCCAGAACCTCATGAGAGAGGTGAGCAGCGATTTGATGGACGTCGCGGCGGAAGAGAACATTGCGCTCGCGAAGAAAACCGTCGAAGTCGACTTCCCGGAACATGGCGTGACCTACGTTAATTTCAAGGAAACGAAAGAGTTCGATGAAGCTGCCGGAAACATGATTGATATCTGGGCGGCGGACCTGACGGAAAGAGGGTATGGAGAGGCCGTTGAACGCCTTGAACCCGTCCTCAGGGACAAACAAGCCAACTTCAAAGACTGAGCTGGCTGATGTATCGAACTATAGAGCTAACGTTGCATATTATCTGCGCACTCGCTCTGGTCATCATGATGTCGGTCGGTGCGGCCGACATCATTCTGGGCGAGTTGTTCAATATGTATCTGCCTTTCAAAGTGGAACTTAGCGGCCTTCTGTTTGCCGTTGTCATTTTCCTCTCGCAGCCGCTGGTCATGGCAAGGCGGGAGCATGTCGTCGTGGACATATTCTCCAGCCGGCTGAAATCCGGATGGAAATTTCTCAGCCTGATCGTGGCGAATGTTACGGCCATTATCGTACTTGTCCTGCTGACTTTCGCGTCATGGCAATTGTTTACATCGAGCCTGGCGTTTAATGAAAAGTCGATCGATTTTCTGCAAATCCCGATATATCCGGTGAAGCTTCTGGTGTTCCTGGGTTTCCTGTTCACCATTCTGGTTGCGGGACTGCAACTTATTCAGCTTTTTCGGCATAGCGATAAAAATATCTCGCCTCAGGAGGGCGATAGTAACGGAGGGACGGAAAATGGATAGTCTGGTTTCCGGTCTGCTCGCCGTCTCGGCGCTTCTGCTACTGCTGGCTCTCGGAGTGCCGATTGCCTGGTCCATGATGATTGTCGCCGTTGTCGGCATGTGGGTGGCCGTGGATGTGAATTTCGCCATGACCATGCTGGAGACACTGCCCTACGATACGGCGGTCAACTTCACTCTCGTTGTCATCCCCATGTTCATCCTGATGGGCGGGTTCGCCTCACGGGCCGGGATCATCGAAGGCCTGTATGAGGCGGTACACCGGTTTACGGCGCGTGCAAAAGGCAACCTGATCTACGCGACGATAATGGCATCGGCCGGATTTGCCGCTGCCTCGGGATCGACGCTCGTTTCCTCAACCGTTTTCACCCGAATTGCCATGCCGCAAATGCTGCGCTTTGGCTATTCTCCGGGGATTTCGGCGGGTAGTATTGCCGCCGCAGGAACATTGGCGGCGCTCATCCCACCGTCGATCGGAATCATTCTCATTGCCTCCCTCACCAACCAGTCGGTGGGTCAGCTTCTGATGGCTGGGGTGATGCCCGGAATACTGACCGCGACATCTTATATGGTGGGCATCCGCCTTTTCCTCATCCGGTATCCCGAATGGGCGCCGATGTCCGATGAAACCTATAGCCTGAGGGAAAAGATAAGCGGCCTGCGGATGGTCTGGGGCGTTGTGCTTCTGGCGACGCTGATCATCGGCGGGCTCTATTCCGGCCTGTTTTCACCGTCCGCCGCCGGTGCTGTCGGTGCCGCCGGGGCGCTGCTGCTGGGGCTATCAATGCGGCGGCTATCGAAGGTTGATATCTGGGAATCCTTCAAGGAAGGCACGCTTGTTTCCGGTCGCCTTATGGTAATCCTGATCGGGGGGTTGTTGATGGGCCGATTGCTGTTAATCAACGGCTTTACGGATGAGGTAAATCAGCTTGTCATAAGTCTCGGTGTCAGTCCCATGGAACTGATGATTTATATTGCCATCATGTTCATAGTCATGGGGATGTTTGTGGACTCTCTCTCGCTTATCGTGATCACGCTGCCCTTCCTGTTTCCGATTTCCCAGACGCTCGGCATTAACGAAATCTGGTTTGGGATTATCATCCTCAAGCTTATCGAAATTGCCGCAATAACGCCGCCGGTCGGCTTGAACTTGTTTGCCGTCATGGGGGCGGCTCCAGATCTTAAAGCGACAGAGCTGTATCGGGGCATTGTTCCTTTTATCATTATCGAGCTTCTGGTGCTTGTGGTGCTGTTTATGTTCCCTGACATCGTTCTCTGGCTGCCGGAGACGATGGCACAATCGTGAAGGAAGGAAATACTGATGTCGCATTTTCAGATCACGTCGGAGGAGAGGACAACGGATAATGGCCTTTCCGTCCGTGCCGAGAAGGGTGTTCTGCACTTACGGTTCAATCGTCCAGACCGGTTGAATGCCTTTACCGCAGATATGGCAAATGACATGCGCGACGCGCTGGCTGAAGCGCGGGATCAGCCGTCCATTGGTGCTGTCCTGTTTAGCGGAGCGGGAAAGGCGTTCAGTGCCGGGATTGATCTCGAAAAGGCGAATATGTCAGAAAAGCCCGGCTGGTTCGCAAAGGAAATGCGGGAAGTTTTTCATACCCTGATGCAGGAGATGGTTAGCTATCCGAAGCCGATTGTGTGCGCCGTTCAGGGTGTTTGCGCGGGCGGGGCGCTGGGTTTTGTGACCTCTTCCGACATTGTCCTCTGCAGCGAGACAGCGCGGTTTATTCCCGCCTTTGTAAAGGTCGGTCTGGTGCCGGACTGCGGAACGACATGGGTTCTGCCGCGGCGGATCGGCCGGGCGCGAGCGGAGGCTTGGGCTCTCCTCGGGGATGATATTGATGGTGTGACCGCGGCGGCCTGGGGGCTTGTCTGGCGCGCCACGCCGCAGGAAGAATTGCAGTCGGAAGCAGTTCGTACTGCTGAAAGACTGGCGAATGGACCGAGAGTCGCCATTCAACAAATCAGAAGTCTTTTTAACGCTTCTGAAAATTCATCCTTCTCCTCTGCCCTGGATGCAGAGGTTGAAGCACAGGTCACCGCCCTGGCATCCCCCGATGCCGCAGAAGGACGACGGGCCTTTCTGGAAGGACGACCCGCAAAATTCGGAGTGAGTGAGTAATGAACCAAGAAAAGCAAAAAGAAATGAAAGACATGAGTAAGCCTGAAAACAGATATCAAGCCATAAAATGGCATCGCCGTGGTCGCGTCCTGACATTGGAGATGTGCCGTCCTGAATCCTTCAATGCCGTCGATGAAATTCTCCATGAGGAGCTGTCGCGCGTCTTCCGGGACGCGGATGCGGATCCGCATTCCGATGTGATCATTTTTACAGGCAATGGCCAGGCCTTCTGCGCGGGCGGGGACGTTAGCTGGATGCAAAGAGCCATCGACGAGCCGGAGACCTTTGAACGCACCGTCACTGAAGCCAAGCAGATCGTTTTCTCCATTCTCGACTGCGAAAAGCCCGTAATCTGCCGGATTAACGGTCATGCGATGGGGCTTGGCTGCACGATGGCACTGTTCTGTGACGTGACTTTCATGAACGAAACCGTAAAAATCGGCGATCCGCATGTCCTGATGGGCATGGTAGCAGGCGACGGCGCCGCCGTCATCTGGCCAGCGCTGATCGGGATGGCCAAGGCGAAGGAATATCTGATGACCGGTGATCCCTTAACAGCGAAAGAAGCGCTGGACCTCGGGTTGATCAACCATGTCTGCGCGCCGGACGAACTGGATGACACCGTTAAACGATTTGCGGACCGGTTGGCAAATGGCCCGGTTAAATCCATCAAATGGACAAAGGTGAGCCTGAATATTCACCTCAAGCAAGTTGCCCATTCTGTCATGGATGCCTGTCTCGCCTATGAGGCGCTGACAAATCAAAGTGCCGATCATCAGGAAGCCGTTACGGCTTTCCGCGAAAAACGCGCCCCAATTTATACCGGAAAATAAAGGCTCGATCAGGAGCAGGAGAAACCAAATGACGAGTAATGTTCCAACGCTTGACCTGACCGGTCGCCGGATTCTTGTAACCGGAGGAGCCGGCGGGATCGGCCTGGAGACGGCGCACTTGCTTATTGAAGCCGGTGCCAAGGTTGTACTCAATGATATCTCCGAGGAGAGCCTGGAAAAGGCCTGTGCGGAGGTTGGGGCGGCGGGCGCCTTGTCCGCAAATGTTGCGGATGAGGACGCCGTCAAATCCCTGATCGATGATACTCTCGACATATTGGGTGGCCTTGACGGGGTGGTGAATAATGCCGGTGTGTTCGAGCCGATCAAGGGGACGCGGCGTCAGACCTTGGATGACTGGCGCCGGGTGATCGATGTCAACCTGCAGGGGGTTTTCCTGATGTCGCGGGAAGCATCGCGGCATATGGCGCCGGGATCGGCTTTCGTCAACATGGCCTCCGTGGCCGGGCTGGGTGGCTTCGGGGCATCAAATGGCTATGGCGTCAGCAAGGCAGGTATCGTTATGATGACAAAAACAATGGCCTGTGATTTCGCGCGCTATGGCATAAGGGTGAATGCGGTTGCCCCCGGTGTGATCGAAGCGCCGATGGCCTCGGCCATTTTCGACAAGGTTGCGATCGGTTCAGATGTGTACACACGGCGCATCCCCATGGGCCGTCTTGGCAAGCAGGAAGAAATAGGAAATGCGGTACTTTTCTTGTTGTCTGACCGGGCAAGCTATATTACGGGAGTAACCCTGCCGGTTGACGGCGGGTGGACAGCGTTTGGCGGTGCCGGAGATGCATCCGCCTGAAAAGAGGTAAGTTTGGAAAGGATTTGAGTGGCGATGTTAAGGCCGAATAGGAAGAACAGACCTTCCCGCGAGGAAAAAGCGGCCTTGAACCGGCAATCGCTTATCGATTCCGCCGCCGTCTGCATTGGCGAATACGGGTATAACGATGCCTCGATCGCCAAGATTGCCGATGGGGCGGGGCTGGCGCACGGGACCTTCTACAATTACTTCGAAGATCGGCAGGATCTGTTTGATCAACTGCTACCGATCAAGGGGCTGGATATCTTGGCTTATATCCGCAAAGAACTTCGCGAGGCGACAAGCTTCATTGAGATGGAACGGCTTGGCCTCTTGGCGTTTCAGTCTTATGTTCAGATAAATCCATGGTTTTTCCGGTTGCTGCATGAGGGCCGTTTTGCGACGCCTAAGGGTCATGCCATTCATATGGATAATCTGTTCCAGCCCTTCGTCCGGGCCCTGAAGCGCTGGCAGACGAAGGGGGAACTGAAAGGCTTCACCGAAGAACAGCTGGAATCGCTGGCCTATCTGATGATTGGCGCACGTGATTATCTCTTTGTCCGGTCAACGGCAAAGGGGACTGTCTTCAAGCCACTCGAAGAGGCGCAGCTTGAGGCCTATCTTGAACTTCTGCGGTCGGGAGTTCTCTTGAAAGAAGTTGAAGCTGCGGCCTCGCAAGAAAAAATAAAAACGACATAAGGAGAGCGACTGTGGGACCTTTGAACGGCATTAAAATTATTGAAATGGCGGGGATAGGGCCCGGCCCGTTCTGCGCCATGTTGCTTGCCGACATGGGGGCGGATGTCATCCGGGTTGATCGGCCCGGCGGCACTAACCTGCTTGGCCTTGATTACGATATTCTCAACCGCGGTCGCCGCTCCATTGAAATAGACCTCAAATCCCCGGAAGGGGTACAAACGGTTCTTGATCTGGTGGAAAAGGCAGATGGCCTGATTGAAGGCTATCGGCCGGGCGTCATGGAAAAACTCAGCCTCGGTCCCGAGTCCTGTTTCGAGAGAAATCCGAAGCTGGTCTATGGACGGATGACCGGCTGGGGTCAGGATGGTCCTCTGTCCAAGGCGGCCGGGCATGATATCAATTATGTTGCTATAACCGGCGCCCTTCATGCGATTGGAACGAAGGAGAGCGGCCCGGTGCCTCCGCTGAACCTGATTGGTGATTTTGGTGGTGGCGCGATGTATCTCGGCTTCGGGATGGTGTGCGGACTGCTGGAGGCGAAAAGCTCAGGCCAAGGCCAGGTGATCGACGCGGCAATGTCCGACGGTGCCTCCCTCCTGATGGCGGGCATTTATAATCTTCATAACTACAAAAAATGGTCGGATGAACGGGAGAGCAATCTTCTGGATGGCGGCGCACATTTCTATGGATGTTATGAATGCGCCGATGGCAAATGGATTTCGATCGGTTCCATCGAACCGCAATTCTATGAGGAATTGCTTCAGAAGGCGGAAATTGACGATCCGGACTTCAAGGCGCAGATGGATCAAAAGAAATGGCCGGCGCTTAAAAAGAAGCTCGCCGAAAAATTCAGGACAAAAAGCCGCGATGATTGGTGCGCCATTATGGAAGGCAGCGATATTTGCTTTGCACCTGTCCTGGATATGGCGGAAGCGCCTCAACATCCCCATAACAAGGCCCGCAATACATTCGTGGAGCAGGACAATGTTCTACAGCCGGCCCCGGCACCGCGATTCAGCCGCACAAAACCCGAGATCAGGCGCGCGCCGCCAAAGGCTGGCGAGCATACGGAAGAGATTCTCAAGGACTGGGGCGTCAGGTCTTAGAAAGCGCGGTTGAGGGATCAAACGGGGTTTAATGAGTTACGGTTATTTAAATTAGGATAATGCCGTAACTCATTGAACAAATTTATTTTCTTACATCCGCTCGATGATGATTGCGGGGGCCATGCCGCCGGCGGCGCACATGGTGACAAGGCCGCGCTTCTTGTCCTGGCGCTCCAGCTCATCGAGCAGGGTGCCGATCAGGATCGAGCCGGTGGCGCCGATGGGATGACCGAGCGCCATCGCCCCGCCATTCACATTCACCTTGTCGCGGTCGAGTTTCAGATCGCGGATGAATTTCTCGGCCACAACGGCAAAGGCTTCGTTGATTTCCCAAAGATCAATATCGTCCGTTGTCAGTCCGGCCCTTTCCAGAACCTTCTTCGCCGCCGGAACCGGCGCGTTCAGCATGAGCGTCGGGCAGTCCCCCATATTCGCCGTTGCCACGATCCGGGCGCGCGGCTTGAGATTGTGCTTCTTTGCATAGTCCGGAGAGGCCAGCAGCAACGCGGCGGAACCATCGACAACGCCCGAGGAATTCCCCGCATGATGCACATGGTCGAATTCCTTGATCTCGGGATATTTGCGGGTGATCAGGCTGCCATAAGTGTTTCCCGCCTCATCCACGACGACATCGCGGAACATGCTGAACACGGTCTTGAGCCCGGAAAGACTCTCCATTGTGGTTCCGGGACGCGGGAATTCCTCCCGGTCGAGCGCGATGGAGCCGTCCTTGTTCTTCACCGGAATGACGGAATTGTCAAAACGGCCTTCCTGAATGGCTTTCGCGGCGCGTGTCTGGCTTTCCACGGCGAGTTCGTCGACGGCCTTGCGGTCGATGCCTTCCAATGTGGCGATGGCGTCGGCGCAGACACCTTGCTGCGACTGAGGATGACTTTCCCGTAGGTCGGGATTGCCGCCATCAAGCATCGACGGTTTGTTGGGATCGGCGAGAGAGGCGGTAAAGCTCATCATCTCGGTGCCGCCCGCAATGACAAGATCCTCCATGCCGGACATGATCTGCGCGGCGGCGAGGTTGACGGTGGTGATGCCCGAGCCGCAGAAGCGATCCAGAGTCATGCCGGAGGCCTTGATGTCGTAGCCCGCCGACAGGGCGGACATCCGTCCGAGGTCATAGCCCTGTTTGCCGACCTGAGTCGAGGTGCCCCAGATAATGTCATCCACATCGGCTGTGTTGAAGTCATTGCGTTCCGCCAGTGCGCTGAGAACGGTCGCGCCGAGATGCTGCGGATGCAGATGGGCGAGGGCACCCTTGCCCGCCTTGCCGATTCCGCGCGGCGTCCGGCAGGCGTCAATTATATATGCGTCAGTCATGGTTTTTTCCTTATTCGTTATTGCATCATCTTATCGTGGAGCCATTCGGATGGCGCCGTCAAGGCGAACATCTTCACCGTTGAAATAGGCGTTGCGACACATCTCCAGCGCGAGGGAGGCATATTCCTCCGGATTGCCGAGCCGGGACGGATTCGGTACCTGTGCGGCTAGGGCCGCCTTGACCTTCTCAGGTGCGCCCTGCAGTAGCGGTGTATTAAACAGGCCCGGCAAAATCGTGTTCACACGGATCAGCTCCTGCGCGAGGTCCCGGGCGATGGGAAGAGTCATGCCGACGACACCGCCCTTTGATGCGGAATAGGAGGCCTGCCCGACCTGTCCATCCTCTGCCGCAACGGAGGCGGTGTTGATGATGATGCCGCGTTCCCCGTCGATGGGATCGAGGGTCATCATGCCCGCCGCCGATTTGGCGATACAGCGGAAGGTTCCGATCAGGTTGATCTGGATGATCAGCTCGAACTTATCGAGCGGGAAATGGCGAATTTCGCCGGTCTCGCGATCGCGGCTCGCCGTTTTTATGGCATTGCCGGTTCCGGCGCAGTTAACCAGTATGCGTTCCTGCCCGAGTTTCGAGCGGATTTCTGCAAAGCCGGCATCAACCTCTTCTTCCGAGGCGCCGCCGGTGATTATTGCAGTTGTTCCTTCAAGGTTCATTTTTATTATGCCTCCATTTGTTTTTATTTAATTTAGGCAGAGCAGGGCCATAAAGATAGGTAAAAATTCGTCCGGCAATGACGGTCGGAGCTACTGCTTCTGCCGCGCCATATCCGCCATCAGCATGGCGATGCGAAAGCCCGGTTTGCTGGCACGGTGCCATGTCGAAATTTGCCCGCTTTTTCGGGTATTTGGCGGCTTCTCGCTATCCGCCTTATTAATAATAATTCGCAAAAATGCGATTGACTCTTTTCCGCGCTATTGATAATCATTACTAGAAAGTAGCCAATGTATTGTAATTTCACGTGAAAAGAATGGTCCCCGGAATGTTGGAAAAACAGTCCAGTCGTAAACATAACAAGCGCGTTATCACGCTTGTCGACGACGCCTTGCAGAGCAGTGATCTGTTTGCGCAGGGCCGGGAGCTGACCATCATTCACAACAGTGATGCATACAAATTGAGGCTTACTGGAAACGGAAAGCTGATTTTAACAAAGTAAGCAACTAGCCAGCCACCCAGCCACCCGGATAAATCCGGCAGCCAGGCAGCAAGCAAACGCGACTCCAACATTGAAGAAAGTTTGTTGCCATGCGTCAAATGCTGCCGCTTGCCTGTATGGGCGTGCTCCTCTCAAGTACATTTCTCACGCCCGTTGCGTTGGCGCAGGAGGCGCGGGAAGCGCCATCCACCTCTCTTGATGCCGTGACCGTATATGCGACCCGTAGCCCACAGTCCGCGTTCGAGGTGCCGGCCATGACCTCCAATGTGGACACCGATGCGCCCGGCAATGCCATGGCGGGGGATGTCGGTGACCTTCTGGAATTCACGCCGGGTGTGGAAGTGACCGACGGGCCGCGCCGCAACGGCCAGACAGTCTCGATCCGTGGATTTGATGACGAAGCCATCATCACCATGATGGATGGGCGCCGGCAGAACTTTGAATCGGCTCATGACGGCCGGTTCTTTATCGATCCGTCGCTCCTTAAGAGTGTTGAGATCGTCAAGGGTGCTTCCTCGGCGATATATGGCGGTGGCGCCATCGGCGGTGTCGTGGCGTTTGAGACAAAGGATGCAGCCGACATGCTGATGCCGGGCGAGACATGGGGTGTCTACACCGCGGCAGGCTATCGCACGGCGAGCAAGGAATATTCGCCGGTGATTTCGGCATATGGGCGGACCGGTCCCCTCGATATCATCGGCATTGCCGCGGTCCGGAATTCCGGGGATATCGAACAGGGTGACGGCAATGAGCTGATTTCGGAAGACAATCTACTCTCGGGCACCTTCAAGCTCGGTTACAGCGTGGATGACTTCAATACCGTCAAGTTCATCTATCAGGGTCTTCACAATGACGGGACGGAGCCCAACAATGGCGGCGGCGCGATCTCCCCGTCAAACCCAATCGTCGAGAAAACGGTCAATGACAATCAATATGCCGTCAAATATGAATTTGATAATCCGTCCAACAGCTGGCTGAAGCCGAAGCTGCATCTCTACTACAACGACACCCGTGTACGCGAGGAGGATGTGACCGGAACGAACGCCGGACGCGTGCAGACACGTGACCTCAGTACCATCGGCTTTACGGCGGACAACCAGATGTCCGTCGATGTCAGCGAAACGCAAAACCACACCATCTCTTATGGTTTCGAGATTTATCATGACGAGCAGGAGGGGATGACGACAAATGCCGGTACCCGTCCGGGTGTGCCCAATGCCGATGCCACGAATTACGGTCTCTATGTGCAGGATGAAATCGCACTGGATACCGGTGCAGGCAGGTTCCTGATCATTCCGGCGGCGCGCTTCGATTCCTATCGCAGCAGCGACGATGCCGGTAATTCACAAAGCGAGCATCAGATTTCACCGAAGATTTCGATGAGCTACCTCCCGAACGATAACCTCATGTTCTTCGGTAGCGTTGCACAGGCATTCCGGGCGCCGAACCTGACGGAAATCTATGCGACAGGCCTTCACTTCCCGGGCAGCTTTCCTTTCCCGCCGGACAACTTCTTCATTCCCAATCCGGACCTTCGTCCCGAGACAGTCACCACCTTCGAGCTTGGCGCCGGTCTTAAATTCGATGGTGTGATGGCAGAGAAGGACCGGATGCAGGTCAAGGGCTCCTGGTTTATCAGTGAGGGGGATGACTTCATCTCGCAGGAAGTTAATGTTGCAGCGGGAACAACGCAGGTCGTCAACGTTCCTAACGCCCGGCTGACCGGCTTTGAAGTAGACGGCACCTATCAGCTGCACCCGATCACCGCCAAACTCGGCCTCTCCTATGTCGAGGCAGAGAACAAGGATACCGGTGAGTATCTCTCCAACAACGTGCCGCTGACCCTGGTCGCCGACCTTTCTTACAGCGCCACCTCGATCGAGAGCATTTTCGGTGTAAGAGGGCGCTTTGCGGCCGCCAATGACAAGGTCGGCAGCGCCAATACCCCGACACCGGGTTATTCGGTCTATGACGTTTATTACCGCTGGCTGCCGAGCGGCCCCGGTCTGGATACGCTGACGGTTGATCTCGGTGTGTCCAACATTTTCGACAAGGCCTATACGACGGCGTTCGCCACTCTCCTCGAAGAAGGGCGGAGCTACAATGTGAGGGTTGCCTATAAATGGTAGCAGCAACGGCAGTCGCGTTTTCAGAAGACCAGGGGAAGAGATGGCTCGTCTATCTCACCCTTTCTGTCTGCGCGAATGTCTTCCTGATGTCTCTGGTCCAGTTGAACGCGCGCCCGGACATGGTGTTTGAAATTCCGGTGATGGAAGTCAATCTCATGACGGTGTCCCGGCCGACACCGACGGCGCCGCCGCAAGAGGTTGTGAAGGCGGTGCAGCCGCCTCCGCCGCCACCGCGCGAGGTGGCCCGCGTCGCTCCCGTTGAGACGACGCCTTATGCCGCCCGGAAAATTGCTGCCGTTCCCGAGATTACCCCGTCTCGGGTTCAGCCCGTTGAGAAGACACCGGCGAAACCTGTGCCACTGCCAAAGGCCAAACCCCCGGAGGCCGAGATAACGGAAGTTGCGGCCAAACCGGTGAAGGAGATTGTTGCCAAGCCGACGCCGAAAGCAGTCAAACCGCCGGAGCAGCGCCCGGTTCCCGAAGCCGTGAAAAAACCGGTTGTGAAACCCGTCAGTGAGCCCGCAAAGAAGCTGGTCGCTGTCGAGCCGCCGGTCGGCCAGAACGTCGGCGAGGATGACTCAACGGTTATTCATCAGGCCCGCTACCGTCATCAGGTTGCGCCTGTTTATCCGCGGCGGGCGCAGGATCTGGGTCAGCAGGGAACAGTCACGCTGCATGCCGAAGTCTTGCCGAGCGGCGATCCGAGAGAGTTGAAAATCGCGAAATCATCCGGCCACCGTCTGCTGGACATGGCAGCGTTGGCGGCGGTTAAAAAATGGAAGTTTGAACCAACGAGCGTGAACGGAAGCGCGATCGTCAGCTGGGTTCGGGTTCCCGTGAATTTTGTCATCCACTAATGGACAGGAAAGATCAATGAATGAATCAACATCCGTGAGGGCGCAGCTGTCGCCGGAGCAAATCAGGGCTGAATATGAGCGGCTCACCAAAAGTGAAGGGCTGAGGGCACGGAACGCCGCACAGGAAATCGGAATTTCGGAAGGGGAGTTGCTGGCATCCCGCGTTGGCATGGATGTCATCCGTCTTGCCGATGAGCCGGAAGCGATCCTGAAAGAGATTGTCTCGCTCGGCGAGGTGATGGCGCTGACCCGGAATGAGTATTGCGTGCATGAGCGCAAGGGCGTCTATGAGAACGCCAGCTTCTTCAGCCACGGGCAGATGAAGACAGGGCTGTTCGTCAATCCCGATATCGATCTGCGCCTGTTCATGGGGCAGTGGAAATACGGCTTCGCCGTGATGGAAGCCACCAAGGCCGGAACCCGCAAAAGCCTGCAGTTTTTCAACGGGGCAGGGCTGGCCATCCACAAAATATATCTGACCAACAAATCAAGCGAGGCCGCCTATGATGATCTGGTTGCAAAGTATCGACATGCTGAACAGAACCCGTCTATTGAAGTTGAAGGCGCAGCGCCAAAAGCGTCGGACCGCCCGGATTCGGAAATTGACTGGGAAGGCCTCCGCACCGGCTGGGAAAACCTGAAGGATACCCATGCCTTCTTCCCGCTGCTTCGTAAATTCAAGGTCGGACGGGTTCAGGCATTCCGCAATATCGGGAATGATCTTGCCATCGAAATGGATAATACGGCCGCGCGCCGTCTGCTGGACCTCGCCGCCGAAAGTGAATGCGAGATCATGGTGTTTGTCGGCAGCCCCGGCTGCATCCAGATTCACACCGGTCCGGTCAAGAAGCTGGTTGAACATGGCAAATGGTACAATGTGCTTGATCCGAAGTTTAACCTGCATCTCGATGAATCCGGTATCAGTCATAGCTGGGTGACGAAGAAACCGACAGAAGACGGCATCGTGACGGCGGTCGAGGTGTTCGATGGGAATGATGAGCTGATCGCAACCTTCTTCGGCAAGCGCAAACCCGGTCAGCCGGAACTTGAGCTCTGGCGTAAAATTGTCGATCAGCTCCCCGTAAAGGAGGTAACGAATGTTGCCTGACGGGCTTCCTTCGTTTGATTTCGCGGAGCAATTTGCGCAGCTTGGGATCATGGCATGGCCGCTCGCGGTCTGCTCCATCGTGGCGCTGGCGATCGGGATAGAGCGGCTGGTTTTCGTGCTGAAAGCTACGAGAACCGCCGAGGCCCGGTATGAGCGCCTCGCGGACTATTTGCGGGAGATCAAGGTGCAGCCGAAGCCGGTGCGCGACGAGATGGTCGGTGTCATGCTGAACGATCTGCAGCGCCCATACTACAGCGGCATCAAATCCTTGCGGATGATCGGCATGATCAGTCCGATCCTGGGCCTGCTCGGTACCATTCTCGGGATCATTGCGGCCTTCAAGGTGATCTCCATGCAAACCGGGCCGGTATCGCCGGCCCTGATCGCGGATGGCTTGTGGGAAGCGATGCTGACGACGGCGGTCGGTCTGCTGATCGCTCTGCCGGCGCTGCTGATGGCGCATTTCTTCAGTTCCTTCAGCGAACGGCAACTCGGCCGCTTCTGTCTTGATCTTAATCGCCTGTCGCTTTCTTTCGAGCTTGCGAAGACGGAGAGCAAATCCGAGATTGTCGAGTTCGCGTCCGAGGTGCGGCGCAAATGATCACGCTCCAGTCTGAAGATCCGCATGACGGTACGCTCCGGGATCTGGCGCCGGACCTGACGCCGATGCTGGATATCCTGTTCATCCTGCTGGTCTTTTTCCTGCTGACCGTTGGAACTGTTCTCAAATCGCTCGACCTCAAGCTGCCCTCGGCCGTGGAGGAGGAGCTGACACAAGTCAATGAACCCCGGCATATCATGCTTGAAATCCGGGAAAGCTCCTACGCTATCGACGGCGAACAGATAAATAATTTTGTCGAGCTCAAGACCGCACTTCCGAAGATCATCGCGGAGAAGCCCGGCTATGAACTGATTGTCGCCGGTGACCGGCGGATCGCCATTGAACGGCTGCTGAGGGTTCTGACATTTCTGCAAACGCAGGGGATCGATGCGGCCAATATTCTTATGCAAAAAGAAACAAATCCATGATCCGATTTTTAACCGTTATTTTCCTGCTATTCTCGACCGCTGCTGTTGCGGATACGCCCAAGCGCGTCGTTTCTGTGGGCGGCGCCCTGACCGAGACGGTCTATGCGCTGGGGGCGGGCGAATTGCTCGTCGGGAGCGATACCACCAGCTACTATCCCAAAGAAGCCGCCCATTCGCCGAAAGTCGGATATCAGCGGGCCTTGTCGGCGGAGGGTATTCTCTCCCTCAATCCCGATCTGGTGCTCATGACGGATGAAGCCGGGCCGCCGCCGGTACTGGCGCAGCTTGAGTCCGCCGGGGTCAATATGCTGACCCTGAATGCCGGACGCTCGCTTGCGGATGTAAAGCAGAACATCGAGGTGATTGCCGAAGCGCTGGACCGCGAGGCGGAAGGCGCGGAGCTGATCGCCAGCATGCGCGAGACGGAAGCGAAGCTGAAGGAGGCGATTGCGGCGCAGGGTGAGCCGAAGAAAATCATGTTTATCCTTCAGCATACGGGCGGCGCGCCTATGGTTGCGGGGGTGCATACTGCTGCGGACAGCATCATCAAGCTGGCGGGGGCGGAGAATGTCGTCACCGATTACGAGGGGTACAAACCGCTCTCTCCGGAGTCGGCGACGAGCCTGTCGCCTGAAATCCTGCTCGTGACCTCGCAAGGGGTGGAACAGGCGGGCGGTGTCGACAATATTTTTGCGGTTCCCGGCCTGTCCCTTACACCGGCGGCAAAAGAGAAAAAGGTCGTGGTGATGGACAGCCTGTTGCTGCTCGGTTTCGGACCCCGGACCGCGGATGCGGCCCTTGAGCTGAACCATAAGTCGAACGATTTATGAACCCGTTAGCCAAAACGATCCCGTTGCCGTTTTTCCTCCGGCACTTAAAGATTCCGGCCCTGCTCGTTCTCGGGGTTTTTCTGGTGGCCGTAGTTCTTATCGCGGCATCGATCGGCGCTGTCTCGATCCCTCTGAAAGACATATTGAGCGGTTCCCTGACGGATCAGCAGGAAGCGGTGCTCGCCTCTATTCGCCTGCCGCGTGTTCTGCTGGCGGTTATCGTCGGCGGTGCGCTGGCGGTTTCCGGTGCGGCGATGCAGGGGCTGTTTCGTAATCCGCTGGCGGATCCGGGGCTGATCGGCATTGCCACCAGTGCCGCGCTGGCCGTTGCCTTCGTCATCGTGCTCGCCGGACCGATTACGGGATACCTTGGTCTCTATGCTCTCAGTATTGCAGCCTTCATCGGGGCACTGCTCGCCTGCTTCGTCATTTTCCGCTTTGCCCGGCTCACCGGCAGTTTCTCCGTGACCTATATGCTGCTGACCGGGATCGCGATCAATGCGCTCTCCGCCGCCGGGGTCGGGTATCTCACCTTCCTCAGCGATGACCAGCAACTAAGAACGCTGACCTTCTGGACGATGGGCAGCCTTGGCGGTGCGCTTTGGGTTGCCGTGATCGTGGTGACGACCATTGCCGTTCCCTCAGGCCTGATCCTGATCCGGAATGCCCGGGAGCTGAATGTCCTGCTGCTCGGCGAGAATGAGGCGCGCTACCTCGGCGTCGATGCGGAAAGACTGAAACGGACCATTGTCATCTGCACGGCCCTATGTGTCGGCGCGGCCATCTCCGTGAGCGGGGTGATCGGCTTTGTGGGGCTGGTGGTGCCGCATCTGGTGCGCCTGACCCTCGGGCCCGACCATCGGCTGTTGATCCCGGCGTCGGCGCTGCTTGGGGCGGCGCTTCTGGTGGTGGCGGATACAGCCGCCCGCACGATCGTGGCGCCGGCGGAAATGCCGGTCGGGATTCTCACCAGCCTGATTGGTGGGCCCTTCTTCCTGTGGCTTCTCATCAAGCAGTACGCCGGGAGGTTCAGCCTGTGATCACCGCTGATAATATCTCCTATAATATTGGTACGAAGCAGATACTGACGCGCGTTTCCACCCGCTTTGCGCCGGGCAGGGTCAGCGCCATTCTTGGTCCGAACGGCGCCGGTAAGTCCACCTTGCTGCGTTGCCTGACCGGCTCGCTGACACCGGATACGGGGTCGGTCACCATGGATGGCCGGGAGCTGGACGATTATTCGCTGGCCGATTTGTCCCGCAAGCGTGCTGTCCTGTCTCAGGCCAATCCCATAAGCTTTCCCTTTACCGCGCTTGAGATCGTTCTGATGGGACGCAATCCCTATGAGCTCGACCACAGCGCCGCCCGGAATACCGAAGTCGCGATGGCTGCGCTCGAGATGATGGATGCCTGGCATCTCAGTGATCGCTCCTTTCCTACCTTGTCAGGCGGTGAGCAGCAGCGGGTCCAGTTCGCGCGGGTGATTTCGCAAATATGGGAGCAGGAGGGCGCCTGCCTCTTTCTTGATGAGCCGACATCGGCGCTGGATCTCAAACATCAGCACCAGCTGCTCGACCTTGTCCAGTCGCTATGCCAGCAGCATGGCCTTGCCGTGGTGATCGTGATGCATGACCTCAATCTAGCCTATCATTGCACAGATGACTGCTATTTCATCAAGGATGGCCGGATTGAGGGCAGCGGAGAAAGCCGGGATATGATCAACGCGGAACGCATCTCGGACATCTTCGACCTGCCGCTCAAATATGCCGGAATGCGGTTCGGCGGGCAGCAGGCAGCTATCCTGACCGAACCCGGCCTTCCTGCATAAGGCGGAGAGGTCTACTCCGCCTTTCGTGCTCCGTAAAGCGGACCGTCCGTATAGCGAATGGCGACAATCTCGACCGGGCTGTCGATGGGGATAGCCTCATCCTCGATAAGCTGGGTGGCGATGCGGATACCTTCTTCCAGATCAATGATCCCGGCATGTATCGGGGTTTCATTCTCGAAGGTTGCCGGGGCGGCATAAATCGTCGTCCGGGAATAGAGCGTTCCCTTGCCAGAAAGTTCCTTCCAGCTTACCGAGCTTGACCAGCAGTGAGGGCAGATTGGCTTCGGCGGGAAGGTGAAGCTGTCGCAATCATTGCATTTGGTGGTCTGGAATTTGCCTTTTTCCAGCGCTTCCCAGAAAATCGCCGTGCATTCCGTCGGCCGGGGCGGATAGGCGCGGGGGCGGTTCTTTTCAATAACGTCAATGCTCATCTCACAGCCTCCAGAATTTGTACCATCGCCGCGTTATAATTTCCAAGCTCGCAGCTTGTCGCGCCGAGCCGGGCCTCTTTCACCTGGCGTTTGCCTGCATCGCCGCGAAGCTGTTCCACCGCCTCATACATATTGTAAAGCGGGGTGACATAGGCCGGATGACCGCGCGACAGCAGGCCGCCGGAGGTCGAAATCGGGATACGCCCGCCAAGTGTTGTTTCCCCGTCCACTGCCGCCCGGGCGCCCTTGCCGCGAGGGGCCAGGCCCATGGCCTCGCTGGCCAGTACCTCGACAATGGTGCAGGGGGCATAAATCTCGGCAAAGTCGAGATCCTGCGCGGAGATTCCGGCGTTCTCATAGGCGCTCTTGCTGGCGCGTTGCAGGGAGTTGAAGGCAATCATGTCGTTGGGGATTTCGCTGATCTGATGCACGCCCTCATGATAGAAACCACGCCCCTTTACCAGCACATAGGGTTTGCCCGAGGCCTTCGCCATATCTTCCGAGCAGAGCAGAATGCAGACAGCGCCATCGCCGCGCGGCGGCACTTCATACAGGCCGAGCGGTTCGACGATTTCACGCTGCGCCATCACGTCGTCTAGCGTGATTGTCTTCTGGTACTGGGCAATCGGGTTCAGGGAGGCATGATAGCGGTCCTTGACGGCAACGCTAGCCAATTCCCGCCGCGACGATCCGTATTCATGAATATACCGGTTGGCATCCATCGCATACCATGCGATAGGCGTCAGGCCAAAGGGCGTGTGAAAATCAACGTCGCCGGTGGCGCGCATACTGCTGTTCATATGCTCGGCGGACGGCGTCCGGCTCTCGAAATTGGCGCCGAGGGCAAGGGCGGCCCGGGCCCGCCCGCTCTCGATATCCCGGATCGCCTGCTCCAGGGCGATGCCGCCGGTCATGCCGTTGCCGAGAACCTCCATGACCGAGGCCGTGCAGGGCATGCGCAGATAGTTGGCCATAAAGGTCGCGAAATATTTCTGCTGGGTGTAGGGGCGGCACTGCGCAAGGACTAGGCTGTCCACTTCCTCTTTTGGCAAACCGCCGTCCTGCATCGCCTCGATCACCAGCTTCGCCAGCAATTCATGTTCCAGCGTATGTATGTCCGCGGAAGGATCGCTCTGGTATTTCCCGACGGGCGTCGCGGCCATACCGAGAATAGCTACATTCTGTTTCATTTCTTCCCTTGCTCTCCCCTGATTCAATCGGTCCGGAGATATCATTTTTATTGTGAATGAATGATGGTTCAGTTTATTGCTGGTGTCAATAGCTGTTCGATGCTATGCTTGGATCAACAAGAAAACAACAAGGCGGAATGCCAGATCGGATGGTAGGCCCACGGGTGCCCGGCATCGCCAGTCCGGAAACAACGCGAGAGGCGGCAAACCTTTCAAGAGCAACGTCCAGAGGAGGGAGGGGTGAATGAGTAATCTCTCATCCGTTAATCGGAGAACCCTTAAAGCGGGAAATGATATGCTGTCCGACCGGCGGCAAAAATTCGTTGCTGCGGCCACGGAACTGTTCTCGAACAACGGATTTCACGAGACGACCGTCAAGCAGATTGCGGAGAAGGCGGGCGCGAGCCCGGGTCTTGTTTACAACTACGTCCGGGATAAGGAGGAGTTGCTGCTGCTCGCGATTACGGGGGTTCTGGAAAGCTATAAAGAAGAGGTTCCAAAGGCGGTTAGCCGCCATGATGACCCGATACTTAGGTTTTCTGCCGCCCTGTCGGCCTATGTAAGGGTGGTCGCGGACAAGCCGAAGGCAACGCTTCTGGCATATCGTTATACCGCCATCCTGCCGCCGCCGATGCGCGAGCGGATCAAGGATCTGGAGGTCGAGACCAACCAGATAATTTCCGATTGTATTACCGCCTGTATCGCGGTGGGTTATTTTAAGGAGACGAATGTCGATGTCCTGTCCTATCGCGCTGTTCTTCTTGCCCATGGCTGGGCGCTCAAAAGCTGGCGGTTGAGCCGGTTGCACGGGGTAGAGGAGTATATGAATGGCACGCTGGATCTGTTTCTGGCGGCGCTTCTGACATCGAACGGCCAGCGGCATTATAAAGACCTCTGTGAGGAGGGGGCGACGCTCCGCTGAAATGGTTGTTGGTATATCTGTGGCAGCGGGCACATTTTGACGACAAGATACTTGACATAAAATCTAAAATGAATGATTGTTCATTTAATTTTTAAGGAATCGCATGTCGAGTAATTCATCGTGAACTTGACAGGATGCCCTGATCCGATATGCCGGAAAGGGTCTCGTTTATGCGTGAGAACAAGAAAAAGCAACAAGGGAAAATGCACCAATGCATAAGACGGAAAAACGGTCGGTTTACGACTATGACGATCTGCGCCGCCTGATCGCCCCGGAGGTTGTCGCTGTCGTCGGCGCGTCCTCGACACCGGGCTCTTTCGGAGAGCGGACCCTGTCAAACATGCGCGGGTTTTCCGGCAAGGTATTCGGGGTCAATCCGAAATATACAGAGGCGGCCGGTTTCCGTTGCTTTCCCTCCATATCCGAGCTTCCTACGACGCCGGACTGCGTGATTATCGCCCTGGCGGCACCTTTCGTTGAGGATGTCATACGCGAATGCGCAAAATGTAATGTCGGCGGTGTCATTGTCTTTGCCTCCGGTTTTGCGGAAACCGGCACGGAAGAGAACAAGGCGGCGCAACAGCGTATCATCGACCTCGGGCGTGAGACCGGCGTGCGGATTGTCGGACCGAACTGCGTCGGCTTGGTAAACACCACGCTCGGCGCGGGGCTTAACTTCATGCCCAACTTCTATAAAACAAAGCTGATCGACGGTCCGGTATCCGTCATCTCCCAGAGTGGCGGTCTTGGCTATACGCTGTTTCAGGGGATGGAAAGGGGTATCGGCATCAGCAAATATCTCGCCTCAGGAAATTCCTGCGATGTCGATGTCTGCGATTATATTTCCTTCCTTGCCGATGATCCGGGCACCAAGGTGATTGTCTGCCTGCTGGAAGGCGTGAAGGACGGGGACCGCTTTGTCGAGGCGGCGCAGAAAGCCTATGATCGCGGCAAGCCGCTGCTGGTCTATAAGATGGGCGTCGGTGAACTCAGCAGTAAAACGGCGATGTCGCATACGGGCACGATGGTTGGCTCCCGCGAGGCGTTCGATGCCGCCATAGCCCGGACAGGCGCCATTGCGATTAACCGGCTTGACGGCCTGCTGGAAGCAGCGAACTTTTTTGCTCGCGCCGGTGTGCCGCGTTCGGGCAAGGGGGTCGGTGTTCTGGCGACCTCTGGCGGGGCGGCCGTCGTAACGGCGGACAAGGCCGAGGAACATGGGGTCGTACTCCCGCCGCTCGCCCAGAAAACCGCGGAGAAGCTGGGCGAGATCGTTCCGGGTTTCGGTTCCGTTGCCAATCCGTCGGACCTGACGGCGGAAGTTCTAAAGACCAAAGAGAGCTTTGTTGGCTGCTTTGATGCCTTCGCCGAAGACCCGTCATTTGATGCGATCATTGTGCCGCTCGTTTTCGCAAGTCCCGAAAGTTCCGGCGCCAGAACCCCGCTCATGTGCGAGATGGCGCGCAAGACGGGTCTGCCGATTGTCGGGATATGGATGAATGACTGGCTGGAAGGGCCGGGCAGTGAGGTGCTGGATGCGGATACGCGCGCCTGTATCTTCCGCTCCTCCGACCGGTGTTTCGAGACGATCGCCCTGTGGCAGGAATGGCATCGCCGCCGGAACCTGCCCAAGGATAAGAAGGCGGGCGCACGCCTCAGCCCGGAAGGCGCGGCCGACAAGGCGCGGCAGATATTTGACTCCATGGCACCGGGCGCGAAGAGCCTGGATGAAACCAAGGCAAAGCAGCTGCTCGCGGAATATGGCATTGCCCCACTGAAAGAAGCGTTCGCTGCCACCGCAGAGGATGCGGTGCGCGAAGCCGGAAAGATCGGTTATCCGGTGGCCATGAAAATTGTCTCGCCGGATATCCTTCACAAGACCGAAGTCGGGGGTGTAAAACTGGGGATACCGGATGAGGCCTCGCTGCGCGCAGCGGTCGAGGAGATGTTCAAGTCCGTGTCCGCCAAGCTGCCGCAAACCAAAATCGACGGCGTGGTCGTTCAGGAAATGGCGCCGAACGGTGTTGAGCTGGTCGTCGGCGCGACAATTGATGCGCAGTTCGGGCCGCTGATCGCAGTCGGGCTCGGCGGTGTGATGGTCGAGCTGTTGAAGGATACGGCGGTTCGCCTTGCGCCCCTGACGCCCGCTGATGTCAGCGAGATGCTGGAGGGATTGAAATGCTATCCGCTGCTGACGGGCTTTCGTGGCAGTGAGCCGGTCGATCTTGCTGCGCTGATCGACCTGATCGTTCGCTTCTCAGAATTTGTCTCGGACATGCCGGACCGGATTGCGGAAGTGGATGTCAATCCGGTGATCGTGACGCCGGACCGGGCGGTTTGTGTCGATGCGCTGATTGCCGTTAATAACAAGAAACAGGAGGGGTAAATGGGTAAGGCTATTGAAGAATTTAATGTTGGCGATGTGGCGCTGAGCCCGGGCCGGACCGTCACCGAGACCGATGTCGTCATGTTCTCCGGCCTCTCTGGCGATACGAATCCGGCCCATACGGATGCGGTGCATTCCTCGAAAAGCCCCTTCGGCGAGCGGATCGCCCACGGCGCGCTCGTCCTCTCTATCGCTACGGGACTGAGCGCCCGGATTGGCGATCTTGACGGGACGGCGCTGGCGGCCCTCGGCATTGATGAGTGGCGGTTTCATGCGCCGGTGAAGTTCGGCGACACCGTCTATCTTCGCAGCACCGTGTTGGAGGCGCGCCCTACATCGAAGCCTGATCGCGGCGTTCTGCGCCGGAAAATGGAGATACTCAACCAGGATGGTACGGTCGTCCAGAGCGGCATCCATAGTACCATGGTCATGACACTGGCTGCCAAAAAAGCCAGCCAATCGGAGAAATAATAATGATGCAGACGACTAATTTCTTCGGCCTGTCCGAAGAGCAAATGATGATCCGTGAAAACGTTCTTGAACTGCTGGAACGGGTCATGCCGCGGGAAAAGATCAAGGAGCTGGACAAGGCCGGTGAATTCCCCTTCGAGGCCTATCAGGCACTCGCCGATGCGGGCTGGATGGGGCTTGCCTATCCGGAAGAATTCGGCGGTGCAGGCGGCAGCAACAAGGACCTCGCCGTCCTGATCGAGGCAATGGCCTATCATTACGGCGGTATCGCCACGGCCTATAATACGACCATTGTCTATGCGGGCATGCATATCTGCCGTCACGCGTCGAAGGAAGTCCGCGAAGAGCTGATGCCGAAGATCATCGACGGGTCGGCGAAACTTGCTCTCGGTCTGACGGAGCCGGGTGCGGGATCTGATGCCGCCTCGATCCAGACGAAGGCGGTTCGCGATGGGGACGAATTCGTCATCAACGGACAGAAACTCTACACGACCTGCGCCCATGTGGCGGATTACCTGATCGTGGTGACCAAGACGCGCCCGGGATCGGGTCATAAGGGCATGACGATCTTCCTGGTCGATGCGAAACAGCCGGGCGTCACCATTCGGCCGCTCGATATGCTGGGCCGTCACACGACGCATGCCAATGAAGTGTTCCTCGACAATGTCCGGACACCGGCAAGCTGGATGATCGGCGAGGAGAATGAAGGCTGGAAAAACCTGATGGACTGCCTGAACGTTGAGCGGATGTGTATCGCCGCCGTCGGCGCCGGGAACACGTTTAAAATCCTCGACTATACACTGGATTATGCGAAGCAGCGCGAACAGTTCGGCCGCTCCATCGGCAAGTTCCAGGTCATCCAGCATAAATTCGCCGATATGCGCATGAAGGCGGAGACCAACCGTCTATTCCTCTACCGGGTGGCGGATCTGCTCGACAATGGCCAGAATGCGGTTATGGAAACCTCCATGGCGAAGGTTGTCGCGACCGAAAATAATTTCGAGGTTGCGAATATGGGGCTGCAGATATTTGGCGGCGCTGGCTACACCACGGCCTATGATATTGAAATGATGCTGCGGGATGCCCGCATCGGCCCAATCGGCGCCGGTACAAGCGAGATCCAGCGCAATATCATCGCCAAGCTGATGGAGTTGTAATCTCCTCGGCTTACCTTGAACATCACGTCGGGAAAAAGAAGGAAATAAAAATGGGACCGTTGGCAGGTGTGAAGATTATTGAGCTCGGGGGCGTTGGTCCCGGTCCTTTCTGTGCCATGCTGCTCTCCGACATGGGGGCGGAAGTTCTCCGCGTGGATCGTACGACACCAAGCGGGCTGGGCGTGAAAAAGGAAGTCCGCTTCGATACGACACGCCGCGGCCGCCGGTCCGTTGCCGTCGATATGAAAAGCGAGGGCGGCCAGAACGTCGTCCGGGAGCTGATCTCCCAGGCGGACGGTCTGATCGAGGGGTTCCGTCCAGGCGTCATGGAACGTCTCGGCTTCGGTCCGGATGAATGCCTGGCCGACAACCCGAAGCTGGTCTATGGCCGGATGACGGGGTGGGGGCAGGACGGCCCGCTTGCCAATCATGTCGGCCATGACATCAACTATCTTGCTATCAGCGGGGCGCTTGGCATGATTGGGCGGCAGGGCCAGGCGCCATCGATCCCCCTCAATCTCGTGGCCGATCTTGGCGGCGGCGGTATGTATCTCGCTCTTGGCATGCTCGCCGCATTGTTCGAGGCGAAAAGCAGCGGCAAGGGGCAGGTAGTAGATGCCGCCATTCTCGACGGTGTGGCTTCCTTGCTGACAACCTTTTACGGATACACGAGCGGCGGTCTCTGGAACGAGGATCGGGAGCGCAACCTGATTGACGGCGGCGCTCCTTGGTATAATGTGTATGAGACCAGCGATGGGAAATTCGTGTCGGTCGGTGCGGTGGAAGCGAAATTCTACCAGCAACTTCTGAAAGCTATGGGACTGGAGAATACGGATTTGCCTGAGCAGTTTGATCGCGATAAATGGCCGGAAATGAAGAAAATATTCGCGGATGTCTTCAAGAAGAAAACCCGGGATGAATGGGACGCGGCCATGGCCGGATATGACGCCTGTTACGCCCCGGTCCTGACATTGAAGGAAGCCAGCCGGCATCCGCAATATACCGAACGGCAGGCCTTTACGGAAATTGACGGCGCCACCCATCCGGCGCCCGCGCCACGGTTCAGCCGGACAGTCTCGGAAATTCAGGGTCCTCCCCACGCGGACGGAGCCGATACGGACGCCGCCTTGACGGATTGGGGCTTTTCCGGCGAGAAACTGGCGGAGCTGCGCAAATCCGGCGCCATAGCGTGAACGGCGCGGGGGAGCCCGGTTAATGGCAACCTCGCCCGACAGTCCCGGTGATCCAACCCTAAACACAGGTTTTTTGCGATATCTCCCCGAGAAATTCTCGCGGGGGATATTGTCGCTTCAGGGCATTCTCCTGATCAGCATGTGCCTTGCTTCGGGTTTTCAGGGTATTTTCGGCCTGACATGGCTGAAGTTCCCTATTCTGGCAGGTATGATCCTGTTCAGCCTGCTTGTCGCGATATCCGGCAGCCGGGTGATCCGGATTTTCCTCGTGCTTGGCCTTTTGTGCTTTCCGCTGACGTTTCAGTATGCGGAGGATGTGTGGCACACCCTAAATGAAGGGGCGGTTCGGGCGCAGCTGTTCATGTCCTTCATCACCGCAATCATGGTGCTGAGGGAGCCTGCATTCCGATCCCAACTCCTGCAGGCGGCGGGCAATATCATCGTCCGGCAGCGGCAGGGGCGCCGTGTTCTCATGCTTCTGATGGGCAGCCATCTCTTCGGCTTGATGATGAATATGGGCTCGGTCGTACTGCTGAGCTCGATCGCCTCCTCGCGGGACCGAGAGAAGGGGGCAACCGGTCACAGTATTGCGCAGCGACAATCCGCTCTCGCCATCGTTCATGGATTTGTCGCCACCATGATGTGGTCGCCGCTGTCCCTCGCTTTGGTGGTCGTTCTCTCTCAGGTGCAGGGCGTTACCTCGTCGATGATTACGCCATTGGGTTTGCTCGGCGTGCTCTTCTTTCTGGCGCTCAGCTTTGCCGTCAGCCAGCTGGAAGTCCGGCTGCGGCGCCATCGTCCCGAACTGGCCTCGACGGAGCAGGAAGAGACCGAGATGAGGGGAGGGGCGTCTTTCCTCAAAATACTGATGCGGGTGATCCTGTTGGTGGTGGTGATATTTTCCACAATCACCGCGGTGTCGTTGGGGGCGTCCGTTTCGGTGCCCGTTGCGGTGACATTGGCAATTCCTTTGATTACCTTCGTCTGGCTCATGATCCAGGCCCATGGCGATCTTGGCATCTGCCTCCGTGGTCCGTTGGCTAACACGATCTTCCGGACGCTTCCCTCCCAGTCCTCGGAAGTGGGGATATTGCTGGTGGCCGGATTTATGGGGCCGGTTCTTGTCGCGCTGATGCCGACGGCGGATATCAACGCCTTTCTGCACAGCCATCACACACCGCCGGGGGTGATTGTTCTGGTGGCGTTTTTCGCCATCGTGGCCGGAGGTGTGGTAGCGATCAATCCGCTGATTTCCGTCACGATCGTGCTCGGCGTGCTGGCAGATCCGACGGCCCTCGGCATCCATCCGCTTTATCTCGCCCTGTCCATTCTCGGGGCCTGGGTCGTCGGCTCGTCGCTATCTCCCTATACTAGTGTCACCATTGTCACGGCAAGCATGTTTGGGGTGAAGTCAACGACCCTCGCGCTCGTCTGGAATCGCCTGTTTGGCGCTATCGCACTGACAGTTTGCGCCGGGCTCATTTTCATATTCGGTGAGCTTACAGCAATCCCAATCCCCTGACCAAAAGAAGGAGTTTTCGATGCAGGACCTATTGATTGATCATCCGGCGGAGGGGGTTGTCCGCCTTCGCATTAACCGGCCGGAGGCGCGCAACTCCCTGTCTGTGGATTTGCGTAAGAAACTCGTTGCCGAACTCGCACGGCTCGATACGGACAAGTCGGTCCGTGCGGTTATTCTGGCGGGCGGAGAAAGGGTGTTTGCGGCGGGCGCGGACATATCCGAACTCAAGGGCACATCCCCCATCGGGATGATGCAGCGGGCGACGAACAAGATGTGGTCGGCCATTGCCGGGTTCAGCAAGCCCCTGATCGCGGCCGTGCGCGGTGCGGCCTTCGGAGGCGGGTTTGAGCTGGCAATGAGCACCGACATTATCGTCGCCGGCCGCAAGGCCCGCTTCGCGCTGCCCGAAGTAACGCTGGGGCTTATCCCCGGCGGCGGCGGAACCCAGCGCCTGATCCGCCTTGCCGGCAAACATGTGGCGATGGATATCCTGATGTCAGGCCGTGTCCTGAGTGCCGAAGAAGCGCTTGGTTTCGGTATCGTCAGCCGCTGCGTTGATGATGACGATCTGGAGGATGCGGCGGTCGAGCTTGCCTCGACGATTGCCGGTAAGGCCCCGCTGGCGATACAACTCGCTAAGGAGGCTGCGCTCCTCGGCGCGGATGCGCCGCTCGCAAGCGGGCTCGCCCTTGAGACCCGGGCTATTCAGGTCCTGTTTGACAGTGATGACGTGGATGAGGGGACAGCGGCTTTCTTCGAGAAGAGGGCGCCGAACTTCACCGGACAGTGACGATATTCCGGAAATGAAAGGATCGTGCTGTCAAATAGGAGCAGGAGTGTATTCCGATGCTTGACATTGCCGCCTATTTAATGAATGAATAATCAGTCATTAAGTAAAAATAACACAGATGACCGATAGGGAAAAGCATGGCGTTCAATCATGATGTTGTGGCGAATTGGAAATTTGCGCCGGTGGTTCAGACCATAGAGCCGTCGGATTGCTTCCTTTATGCCCTGTCGGTCGGGGTGGGCCGCGATCCGCTCAACAGGGATGAACTCCCGTTTGTCTACGGGCCTAAGATAAAGGTGCTGCCGACGATGGCGGCCGTGGTCTGCACGCCCGGCTTCTGGGCAGAGGATCCGCGATTGGGGATTGATATCACCCGCATTTTCCATGGCGAGCAGAGCGTGACGTTGCATAAACCCATCCCGCCGGGAGAGGAACTGACCGGCCACAGCCGCATTTCCGATCTCATTGACAAGGGGCCCGGTGGTGGCGCCATCATTGAGGTGGAATGCGTGGTCAGGGATTCGAAGGAACAACCTATCTGGACCGTCAACCGCACCGCCTTCCTGAAGGGGGAAGGGGGCTTCGGCGGAACAAACCGGTCTATTGCGGCGCCCGCGGAAATTCCGGACAGGGAACCGGATCAACAGGTTGATATTCCGACCACCGGGGACCAGGCGCTTCTCTACCGGCTGAACGGCGATTTCAATCCGCTACATGCCGATCCGGACGTGGCGGAGCAGGCAGGCTTTCCGCAGCCAATCCTGCATGGGCTCTGTACTTATGGCATTACGAGCTATGCCCTGCTGAAGGCGTTGTGCGACTATGATGTCGAGAAATTCGGCCGGTTAAGCGTTCGCTTCTCTGCGCCGACACTGCCGGGCGATACCTTGCGGATCGAGATTTGGCGAAACGGTGAGGCGGGCGCCTTTTTCCGCTGCCGCGCGGTGGAGCGCGACGTTACGGTCATTGCCAGCGGGCGGTTCGATTTTGCAAGATCAATATAAATGAACTGATGGAAACAAGAGGAAAAGTTGGATGAGTAATAACAGTCAGAAATCCGGTCAGAAAGATGCTCTTGCGGGCGTTCGCGTTCTTGATTTCACGTCCATGATGGCCGGACCGTACTGTACGCGGCTGCTGGCCGACCTTGGGGCGGAAGTTATCAAGATTGAACCGCTCAAGGGCGACTATATGCGATTTCAGCCGCCGCTCCGCGGAGAGTGCAGCCGCTATTTCGGGCATCTCAACGCTGGCAAGAAAAGCATCGCGGTCGACCTTAAGAGCGAGGCCGGAATTGAGGTCATACGCTCGCTTGTTGCGTCTTCCGATGTCGTTGTCGAGAATTTCCGCCCTGGGGTCATGGCGCGGCTGGGGCTGAATTATGAAAGCCTGGACAAGATCAACCCGCGGATCATCTATTGTTCGATTTCCGGTTATGGACAGGACGGTCCGAAGTCGAAGAAACCGGCCTATGCTCCCATGATTCACGCCGCGAGCGGCTACGATCTGACGCTCCTTCAGTATCAGGAGGAACAGGAAAAGCCAGCGATTACCGGTGTTTTTGTCGCCGATATCCTGGGCGGTCTGTACAGCACCTCCGCCATTCAGACGGCTCTCTATCAGCGCGAACGCAGCGGCATCGGTCAGGAGATCGACACGACGCTGCTGGAATGCATGCTGAACCTGCTGATCTATGAAATCCAGTTTGAGCAGCAACCCTCCACGGCGCGGCGTCCCCGGTACGGTCCGCTACCGACAAAGGACGGCAACATCATTGTCGTGCCCATCAATGCCAATAATTTCAAGAATCTGTGCGAGGTGACGGGCCATCCGGAATGGATGGAGGACCCGCTTTTCCTGACGCCGGGAGACCGGGTAAAGAACTGGGATGAGCTGATGGCGCGGGTTGGCACCTGGACGGCGGAGCGGACGGCGCTTGAGTGCGAGGATATCCTGCTCGACGCCGGTGTTCCGGCCTCCCGCTATCTCACGGTTGGCGAAGCCATGCAGGATCCACAGGCCGAGCACCGGGGCAGCTTTGCCGAGGTCGAGGATACGGAAGGCGGCTTCCGTGTCGTCAATCCGCCCTACAAGATGAGCGGCACCGGCACCCATGTGAGGCCGAACGTTCCGGGACTGGGTCAGCATACCGAGGAGGTTCTGAAGACTGTCGCCGGATATGACGCCGACAATATCTCTGCGCTGCGGGATGCTAAAACTCTGGTTTTCGGCTAGTCGCGGATTACGGAACTCAAGAAAACGAAGGAAGGACACAAGATGAAGGTTCGACAATTAAATGAATGCACGGCCATGCTGACGGGTTCCACCTCAAGCATCGGCTTCGAGATTGGTGCGCAGCTGGCGGAGGCGGGAGTGCCGCGGGTCATGCTCAACGGGCGTGATGAAAAACGTGGGGCCGCTGCGGTTGCCCGACTGAAGGAGCGGGCGCCGGAGGCAGATGTCCGTTTTGTGGCGGCAGATTCGACGAAGTACGAAGGTGCCAAGCGAATCGTCGATGCGACAATCGAGGCCTTTGGCGAACTCGATATCGTGGTGACCAGCATCCCCGGCCCGAGCAATCATATGCCGATGCCGTTTCACAAGAACTCGCCTGAAGGACTCGATGCCCTTGTGGATGCCCATTTCATGAGTGTGATTTACACCTGTCACGCGGCCCTGCCGCATCTGATCGAA